>JAATFF010000055.1 GCA_015655335.1 Lysobacterales bacterium
GTGACCATCAACACCTGCATGCCGTAGAAGCCGAAGCGCTCCCACATCTCGATCAGGAAGATCGTGCTGAACGAACGGGTTTGTGAAACGGGTCGAATCTGAGTTGCCATTTGGTATTCCGTGCACGTGTACTACAAAGGCCTGAGAGGCCTGTTTTTGCTGCCCTTTGGCCGGGCACAATCACCGAAGGGTAACCGATTCGTCACGGGCTTGAAGCCGCAATGCGGCAAGCAAAATCCTGCGAGGCAGGGGCGCCTGCGCTTGCTTGTGGCATCATTGCGCGCTCGTTGCCGCCCCGTGGGGAGTACCTCCTGCCATGCTGAAAAACGCCGTGTCTTCCCTTTCGGCAAGCGTGTCCGGCCATGCCCGGTAGCGGTTTTCGCGGTGATCCGCGCCAGCTCTGGCGGGCCTTCCGCTGGTCGATGAACGGCTTGCGCGCCGGCTGGCGTCACGAGGCTTCGTTTCGGCTGGAAGCCATGCTCACCGTAGTCCTCCTGCCCATCGGTTTGTGGGTCGGGCACGGCGCACTGGAAAAGATCGCCCTGGTGTCCCCGGTGATCCTGGTGCTATCGGTGGAGTTGCTCAATTCGGCCATCGAGGCGGTGGTCGACAAGGTCAGCCCGGAATTTCACGAATTGGCCGGTCGCGCCAAGGATATGGGTTCGGCGGCGGTGTTCCTACTGCTGGTGCTGGTGATGCTGTGCTGGGGCCTGATCCTGGGGCCACGCTGGTTCGGCTAGTCCGGAACGCATCGCAGCATTGCGCGCTTCGCCGGGGAATGCTGCAATGGGCTATCCACCGGACTGGAGCACTCCCATGAATGCAATGCGTGTCGTTGTGCTGTTACTGCTCGCCCTGATCCTTTCCGGCTGCGGTTACAACTCGATCCAGAAGCAGGATGAGGCAGTCAAGGCGCAGTGGTCCGAGGTGCTTAACCAGTACCAGCGCCGTGCCGACCTGGTGCCCAACCTGGTCAATACCGTGAAGGGCTACGCCGCGCATGAGGATAAGGTCTTCACCGAGGTCGCCGACGCCCGTTCGCGCGTGGGCAGCATCCAGGTGACACCGGAGCTGGCGAACGATCCCGAAGCGCTGGCCAAGTTCCAGGCAGCGCAGGGCCAATTGACGGGCGCTTTGTCCCGGTTGATGGCCGTCAGCGAGAACTATCCGAACCTGAAGGCCGATGGCCTGTTCCAGAACCTGCAGGCTCAGCTGGAAGGTACCGAGAATCGAATCACCGTTGCGCGCAACCGCTATATCCAGGGGGTGCAGGCATACAACTCGATGATTCGCACCTTTCCGAACAACCTGACTGCCAAGATGTTCGGCTATCAGGTGAAGCCGAACTTCAGTGTGGAGAATGAAAAGGCTATCTCCACCGCGCCGACGGTCGATTTCGGAGCCCCTGCGCCGGCACCTGCCGCACAGCCACCGGCTAGCCCGGCACCCGCTGCTTCGGCGCACTGACATGATCCGGCGCTTGGTGCGCCTTTGGATGGTCCTGGCGATAGCGTGGCTATCGCCTTGGCCGTCGCATGCCGACGATTCGCCGGCGGTGCCCACGCTCGCACGCCACGTTACCGACCAGACGGGTACGTTGACGGCACCGCAGATCGATCAGCTCGATGCGCAGCTCGCCGCGCTGGAAAAGCAAAAGGGCGCGCAGCTGGTGGTGCTGATGGTGGGCAGCACGCAACCTGACGATGTCGACGATTATTCGCTGCGGGTAGCCGAAGCGAACAAGCTTGGGCGCAAGGGCGTCGACGATGGCGTATTGCTGTTTATCGCCAAGAACGACCGGCAGGTTCGCATTGAAGTGGGCTACGGTCTTGAAGGTGCGATCCCGGATGCTGCCTGCGCTCGCATCATTCGCGAATATATCGCGCCGAAGTTCCGCAACAACGACTACGCCGGCGGCATCAACGATGCAGTCGGCGCGCTCACCTTGCTAATCAACGGCGAACCCTTGCCGCCGCCCGTGCATGGTAATGAGGTCGCGCGGCGTGGCACGGATCTACAGGGCGTGTTCTTCCTGGCGATATTTGCCGTGATCATCCTGCGCGGCATCTTTGGCCGGACCAACGCCTTCGTGCGTGCGCCGCTTGGCGGTCTGGTTGTCGGCGGCTTGCTGTGGATGCTGGCTTCGGCCGGCATCGGCATCCTGGGCGGCGTAGTCGGCGGCCTGTTCATGCTGCTGCCAGCGGGTGCTGGGCGCTCGATTGGTGGTGGCGGCTGGGGTGGATTTGGCGGCTGGGGCGGTGGCGGCGGTTTTGGGGGCGGCGGTGGGTTTGGCGGCGGTGGCGGAAGCTTCGGTGGCGGCGGTGCTTCGGGGAGCTGGTGATGACACGCAATCAGCGGCTCATCGCAAATCTGTTCGATGGCTGGTTCCAGCTGCATCGGCGTTTTCCGCCCGCACTGCTCGACGACATGACCGCAGCCATTGCCGACGGCGAGCACGCGCATTTGGGCGAAGTGCGTTTTGCCATTGAGGCGCGACTTGCGCCACAAGCCGTACTGGCGGGATTGGATGCCAACACGCGTGCGCGGCAGATTTTCGGTCAGCTAGGCGTTTGGGACACCGAGCACAACTGCGGGGTACTGCTGTATGTGCTGATGGCCGAGCATCGGATTGAGGTCGTTGCCGATCGCGGCATTGCACGCCGGGTCAAGGCGGATGAATGGGGGGCGATTTGCGCCGGTATGCAGGAAAACTTTTCAGCAGGGCAATGGCGTGCAGGTGCGTTGCGCGGCATTACCGATGTGCATGCAGTATTGGCAAAACATTTTCCCAGCCATGGCAAAGCGCGGCCTGACGAATTGCCGGATCGTCCCGTCTTGCTCTGAGTTTGCCCATGTCATTCTGACGTGGCGCAGGGTGATGTGTCGCCTGGGCTCGCAACCTCGCCTTTGACGCGGCCTCTGAGAGCGATCACTACTTTCAAGACAGGATTTGGCTCGCCCCGAATACAGAAGGTTAGCGTCTGATTGGCGCCGGTAAGACTGCCGTCTGTTTTGAATGCAATGTATTTCTTCGCCTCGCTGCCGGCGACAACGATCTTTTCCGAATAGCGTCCGCCGACATAGAGCGGCGGTCCGATGGGCTGCCCTGAATGGTCCAGATCGTTCCGCCCGATCAACCATCCGCCGTTCCACGAGCCATCGCCGTTGCAGCGAACGCCGTCGCGGCTTGGACAGAAAACGATCTGCCGCTGCTCGTTGATCGCCAGATTGCGCGCATGCTGCAAGGCGGCTAGGTAATCGGTCTGCGCCGTGCGCAGTTCGTGCCCGTCGAGCAAATGATGGAAGGACGGTAAAGCCATGGCAGCGAGCACCGCCAACACGGCTAACACCATGATCTGCTCCGCCAGCCCGAAGCCCCGTTGCGTGCCGCGGGAGAATAAAGGGATATTTTTCGGCCTCATCCCGGTGATGTTAGGCAGCGCTTTCAGCCGGCAAACCGGCAGTCGGCGCGCAGATTGTCAGGCCCTACTGACAGGTTATGTCAGCATGCGGCATTTAAAATGCGCCCAAATGCCCGCAGAGTAAGCAAATGACCGATCGCGACCGCTTCGAACTCGTATCCCATTACAAACCGGCCGGCGATCAGCCGGAGGCGATTCGTCGCCTGGTGGAAGGCTTCGAAGCAGGATTGGCCGCGCAGACACTGCTCGGTGTCACGGGTTCGGGCAAGACCTTCACGATTGCCAACATGATCGAGCAGGTGCAGCGACCGACCATCGTGCTGGCACCGAACAAAACGCTCGCGGCGCAGCTCTATGGCGAGTTCAGGGAATTCTTCCCGCACAACGCGGTGGAATACTTCGTCAGCTACTACGACTACTACCAGCCGGAAGCTTACGTCGTCGCGTCGGATACCTTTATCGAGAAAGACGCTTCGATCAACGAGCATATTGAGCAGATGCGCTTGGCCGCGACCAAGGCACTCTTATCGCGCAAGGACTCCATTATTGTTGCAACGGTCTCGGCGATCTATGGCCTGGGTGATCCCGAAGATTATCTTTCGCTGCGCTTGATTCTTGCGCGTGGCGAGCGTATCGATCAGCGTGCGTTGATTCGTCAATTGACCGAGTTGCAGTACAGCCGTAACGAGATGGAATTGCGCCGCGGTAGCTATCCCGTGCGCGGTGAAATCATCGACGTGTTTCCGGCCGAATCGGAAACCGAGGCGCTACGCATCGAGTTGTTCGACGGTTAAGTGGAAAACCTCTCGTTGTTCGATCCGCTGACCGGCGAAACGATCCGCAAAGTGCCGCGTTACACCGTCTATCCGCGCACCCATTACGCCAGCACGCGCGAAAGTGTGTTGAACGCCATCGAGACCATCAAGCTTGAGCTAAAGGATCGCCTGGAATATCTCTACAAGGAAAATCGGCTGGTTGAAGCGCAGCGTTTGGATCAGCGCACTCGCTTTGACATCGAGATGATGGCCGAAGTGGGCTATTGCCAGGGTATCGAAAATTACTCGCGGCATTTAACCCGCCGCGCACCGGGCGAGCCGCCGCCGACGCTGTTCGATTACCTGCCCGCCGATGCACTGCTTGTCGTCGACGAATCGCATGTGACGATCCCGCAGCTTGGAGCGATGTACAAAGGCGACCGTTCGCGCAAAGAAACCTTGGTGGAATTCGGATTTCGATTGCCGTCGGCGATGGACAATCGGCCGTTGCGTTTTGAAGAATGGGAACGCCGCGCGCCGCGTTCGATCTTTGTCTCTGCAACGCCCAGGCCTTACGAGCTGGAAAAATCCGGCGATGCGGTCGTCGAGCTGGTGGTGCGTCCCACCGGGCTGATCGATCCGGAAGTGGAAGTGCGTCCCGTGCGCACCCAAGTCGACGATTTGCTGGGCGAAGCGAAGAAACGCATTGCGATGGGCGATCGCGTGCTGGTCACCACGCTAACCAAGCGCATGGCGGAAAACCTCACCGAATACCTCAGCGAACACGATGTGAAAGTGCGTTATCTGCATTCGGACATCGAGACCGTGGAGCGCGTGGAAATCATTCGCGATCTGCGTCTGGGCGAGTTCGACGTACTGGTTGGCATCAACTTGCTGCGCGAGGGTCTGGATATGCCGGAGGTCTCGCTGGTCGCCATTCTCGACGCCGACAAAGAGGGCTTCCTGCGTTCCACCGGCTCGTTGATTCAGACCATGGGCCGCGCGGCGCGCAATCTGCGTGGCAAAGCGATTCTCTATGCTGATGAGATTACCCGCTCGATGAAGGCGGCGATGGACGAGACGGCTCGCCGCCGTGAAAAGCAGCGCGCCTGGAACGAGGCGAACGGGATCACGCCCGTGTCGGTAGTACGCCGCATTTCCGACATCATGGAAGGGGCGCGCAGTGAAGTGCCGGGCCGTGGCGGTCGCGGCAAATCGATGCGCGACCGAGCCATTGCGGCCATTGCGGAGCAGGGGGCCGAATATGCGGCTCTGGATGTGGCCCAGGCATCGGCCATGATCAAGCGCCTGGAGGCCCAGATGTACAAACACGCCGAAAATCTGGAATTTGAGGAGGCCGCACGCCTACGCGACCAGATCCACAAGCTGCGCGAGCGGGCTTTGCGCTGATTTTGGTCTTCCCTTATACTGCACGGCTCGCGCGGCTTGCCGGGCGAGCTATGGGCGGTTAGCTCAGCGGTAGAGCACTTCCTTGACATGGAAGGGGTCACAAGTTCGATCCTTGTACCGCCCACCAAATCCCGATAAAACGGCGTGCTTATGGCACGCCGTTTTTGTTTTCGGCAATGGGAGTCCGAACATGGTTTATCTGTGGGTCAAGACGTTTCATCTGCTGTTTGCCATCGCCTGGATGTCGGCGGTGTTTTATTTGCCGCGGATCCTGGTGAACATCGCCGAGGCAGGGAACGATACGGCCGTCAGAGCCAGGCTCTATCTGATGGGACGCCGTCTATACCGTTTCGGCCATAACCTGTTCGGTATAGCGTTCCTGTTGGGACTCACGCTGTGGCAGGGTTGGCGTGTCTTCCCGCAGGCGTTGCCCAATGTAGTGGCGACGATGCATTGGATCGACGCGAAGCTTGGCTTTGTCGCGATTCTGCTCGTTTATTTCATCTGGGCGGGCAGGATGCTCAAGCGCAGTGAAAACGGTGGTGCTTTACCTTCGGCCCGCGCGCTGCGACTCCTGAACGAACTGCCGGTACTGCTATTGCTCGGCGTTTTGTACCTGGTGCTTGCCAAGCCGTTCTGATCTTAGGCACCGGTGCGATAGTAATCGCGATACCACTGTGCAAACCGCGCTACGCCGGTTTCGATCGGCGTACTCGGCGCGTAGCCAACGTCGCGGCGTAGCGCCGACACATCAGCCCAGGTGTCGGGCACATCGCCCGGTTGCATCGGCAGCAATCGTTTTTCAACCTGGCGTCCGAGGTTTTGCTCCAGCAATTCGATAAAGCGCATCAGCTGCACGGGTTGATCGTTGCCGATGTTGTAAACGCGATAGGGCGCATTCGACGTGCCGGGATTCGGGAGAAGCGCGTCGTAGACCGAATCGGGTTGCGCGACATGATCGAGCGCGCGGATCACACCTTCGACAATATCGTCGACATACGTGAAATCGCGGCTATGGTTGCCGTAGTTGAAAACATCGATGGGTTCGCCACGCACGATGCGGTCGGCGAACAGGATCGGCGACATATCGGGACGTCCCCACGGGCCGTACACCGTAAAGAAACGCAATCCAGTGGTTGGCAAGTTATAGAGATGGCTGTATGTGTGAGCCATCAGTTCGTTGGCTTTCTTGCTGGCGGCGTAGAGGCTGACGGGATGATCGACGGCGTCCTCCACGGCGAACGGCAGCTTGCGATTTGCCCCTTAGACCGAGCTGGAGGAGGCGTACACCAGGTGCTCCACGTTGCCGTGGCGGCACGCTTCAAGCACGTTGACGAAGCCGACGATATTGCTTTGCACGTAGGCCTGCGGGTTTTTCAGCGAGTAACGCACGCCAGCCTGAGCGGCGAGGTTCGCCACGCGTTGTGGCTGAAATTCGTGAAAGGCGTGATTTATAGCGGCCGCATCGGCAAGATCGGCGCGCAGATGGGTATAGCGAGGATGCGCGGCGAAATGGGACAGGCGCGCTTCTTTGAGCGCCGGGTCGTAGTAGTCGTTGTGGTTATCAATGCCGTAGACCTCGTCGCCTCGGGCCAACAATCGTTCCGTGAGAGCAGCGCCGATGAAGCCAGCTGTACCGGTGACGAGGATGCGCATCGAAATGTCCCAAAGAATATCGTTGTTATTCTATAGCCCGGCGGCCGTTTCGCCGATGCCGCTGAATTGACACCGGCATCGCGCTAAACTAGCGTTCGGCTTCAAACCCACGGAGACAAGGTGGCCCACGCCCAGGCGTCGGCCGAGTGTGCGACATGTCAAGTACCCGCATCCCATCCTGACATCGCCACGCCTTGTGCTTCTGCAAAAGGGCGCATGGCGCCCTTTTTTGTTTTCCGAGATATCTCCATGATCGAAATTACGCTACCCGACGGCAGCAAACGCCCCTTCGACCATTCCGTTACGGTGCAAGACGTAGCCGCCTCCATCGGCGCCGGTCTTGCCAAAGCCACCTTGGCTGGCAAAGTGGACGGCAAGTTGGTAGATGCGAGTTTCCCCATCGACCACGACGCCAGCCTCGAAATCGTTACCGAGAAAAGCCCCGAGGCGCTGGAGATCCTTCGGCATTCCACGGCGCATCTGTTGGCGCAGGCGGTGCAGCGCCTGTTCCCCGGCGCGCAAGTCACGATCGGTCCGGTGATCTACAACGGCTTCTATTACGACTTCGCCTACGAGCGCCCCTTCACGCCGGACGATCTGGTGAAGATCGAAGCGGAAATGGAAAAGATCGTGAAGGAACAATTGCCGGTGACGCGCAGCGTGAAATCGCGCGACGATGCCGTGACGTTCTTCCGCGGTATCGGTGAGGAATACAAGGCCGAAATCATCCAAAGCATTCCCGCGAACGAAGAGCTCTCGCTCTATACGCAAGGCGAATTCACGGATTTGTGCCGCGGCCCGCACGTGCCCAATACCGGCAAGCTGCGCGCATTCAAGCTGATGAAGGTGGCTGGCGCGTATTGGCGCGGCGATTCCAATAACGCGATGCTGACGCGTATCTACGGCACATCGTGGCTCAGCGACAAAGATCTCAAGGCTTATCTGCACCAGCTGGAAGAAGCCGAAAAGCGTGATCACCGCAAGATCGGCAAGGCATTGGACCTGTTTCATCAACAGGAAGAAGCACCGGGCATGGTGTTCTGGCACCCGAACGGTTGGGCCATCTGGCAGGCCGTGGAGCAGTATGTGCGCGGCGTGTACCGCAGCAGCGGCTATCAGGAAGTGCGCGGTCCGCAGATCATGGATGTGAGCCTGTGGAAGAAGTCCGGTCACTGGGACAACTACCAGGAAAACATGTTCTTCACCGAGTCGGAGAAGCGCACGTATGCGCTGAAGCCGATGAACTGCCCAGGCCATGTGCAGATCTACAACACCAGCCTGCATAGCTATCGCGATCTGCCGATCCGCTACGGCGAGTTCGGCGGCTGTCATCGCAACGAGCCTTCGGGCGCGTTGCATGGCATCATGCGCGTGCGTGCCTTCACGCAGGACGACGGTCACATCTTCTGCACGGAAGAGCAGGTCGAATCGGAAGTCACCGCATTCCATCAGCAAGCCATGAAGGTGTATGCCGACTTCGGCTTCGACGACATTGCCGTGAAGATTGCGCTGCGTCCGGACAAGCGCATCGGCAGCGACGCGGATTGGGATCGCTCCGAGGAGGCGCTACGCTCGGCCTTGCGCAGTGCGGGTGTGCCTTGGGAGGAACTGCCGGGCGAAGGTGCCTTCTACGGCCCCAAGATCGAGTACCACATGAAAGACTCGATCGGCCGTGCCTGGCAGGTCGGTACCATGCAGGTGGATCCGATGATGCCCGAGCGCCTGGGTGCCGAGTACGTGGATGAGCACAGCCAGCGCAAACGGCCTATCATGCTGCATCGGGCCATCGTGGGATCGATGGAGCGCTTCATCGGCATCCTGATCGAGCATCACGCGGGCAACCTGCCGCCCTGGCTGGCGCCGGTGCAGGCGCAGGTGTTCAGCATCACCGACGCCCAGGCCGATTATGTCCGTCAGGTAACGCAAACCCTTGTCGACAAAGGCTTCCGGGTGCACGCTGATTTGCGCAATGAGAAGGTCGGCTATAAAATCCGCGAACATACGTTGCAGAAAGTTCCCTACCTGCTTGTGGTCGGTGATCGCGAAAAGGAATCAGGGGCCGTTTCCGTGCGTACACGTTCGGGCGAAGATCTAGGCAGCATGCCGCTCGCCAGCTTCGTCGAGCGTCTGGAGGCCGAGACGCGGCGTTAATGCCGCTCGGCCGAATTCAACATCTTCTGGAGGATAGTGGTATCGCCACCACCGAAACTAAGGGCAACCGTCGCAACCATGAGATCCGCGTACCGCGTGTGCGTGTGATCGGACCCGATGCCGAGCAGCTTGGCATCTTGACCCGCGACGAGGCGCTGCGTGCCGCCGAGGAAGCGGGGCTCGACCTGGTCGAGATCCAACCCAATGGCGACCCACCGGTCTGCCGCATCATGGACTACGGCAAGTTCAAGTTCGAAGCCCAGAAGAAGGCCCAGGCCGCCAAGAAGAAGCAAAAGCAGGTTGAAATCAAGGAAGTGAAGTTCCGTCCGGTGACGGATGTGGGCGACTACCAGATCAAGCTCCGCAACATGCTCCGCTTCCTGGAAGAAGGCGACAAGGTCAAAGTCACCATCCGCTTCCGCGGCCGCGAAATGTCCCACCAGGATCTCGGCCAGAACCTGGCCAGGAAGATCCAGGAAGACGTAGGCGAGAACGGCCAGATCGAGTCCTTCCCACGCCTGGAAGGCCGGCAGATGGTCATGATGATCGGGCCCAAGAAGAAATAAGCCTGATCCCGCTCCTTTCTCCCGCAAGCCGACATTGATTTGTCGTCGTCCCGGCGAAAGCCGGGACCCAGCGTCTTCCATTGCGTCAACGTGACCAGGTCCCGGCTGTCGCCTGAGCGTCGGCTTGGCTGGCTTTCTCCCTCCCAGCTCTGTACAATCGCCGGTTCGACCCGCAAGGAAGGGTCGTGAACCGATCGTGGCAGGACGGAAAGCGTGGCCTTTGAGGCCGCCGCCAGATCAGTCAGAAACCGGGGCCGCTCTCTCTATCAAAGCGAACCCCATCAAGGAGCATTCCCATGCCCAAGATCAAGACCAATCGCGCGGCGGCGAAGCGTTTTCGCAAGACCGCGTCCGGCAAGTTCAAGGCCGGCCATGCGTTCAAGTCGCACATTTTGACCAAGAAGTCGACCAAGCGTAAGCGCAACCTGCGCGCCACCAACCACGTCAAAGCTTGCGACACCAAGAGTGTAGCTCGCATGTTGCCGTATCTCTAAGGCGGAGGACTAAACCATGGCTCGTGTAAAGCGTGGCGTTACCGCCCGTCGTCGTCACAAGAAAATCATCGGCCGTGCGAAGGGCTACTACAACGCCCGTCGCAAGGTTTTCCGCGTTGCTAACCAGGCCGTCATCAAGGCCGGTCAGTACGCCTATATCGGCCGCAAGCAGAAGAAGCGTCAGTTCCGCGCCCTGTGGATCGTGCGTATCAATGCTGCCGCCCGTCAGTTCGGTTTGTCCTACAGCCGCCTGATCAACGGTCTTGCCAAGGCCGGCATCACGGTTGACCGCAAGGTGCTGGCCGACATCGCCGTGCACGACATCAAGGCGTTTGGGGCCATCGCAGAAAAGGCGAAGGCCAGTCTGGCCGCTTGATCGTCAACCACTGACGATATGATGTGAATCAAGCGGGGAGAAGGCCAAACGCCTTCTCCCCGCTTTTTTTGTTTGAGTAGCGCTCTTTGCGTTTGCTTCCTCTCTCCTTCGGGGAGAGGATTGAGGTGAGGGGCCAATCTTGCGATGAGCAGAAATTAGAGCGCGCTTTTTTCTGAGCGCTACAGCAAGATTCACCCCTCATCCCAACCTTCTCCCCGGAGGGGAGAAGGAGCAAACACGAAAAGCTAAATTCATGGCCCTCACCTTGCTCTCTCTCTCTAAGGGGGAGAGGGGAAACAGAGATCGCACCGATGGATGACTTGGATAGCCGCGCCACCCAGGCGCTGGCGGAAATCGACAAAGCCGACACGCTCGACGCGCTCGATGCGCTGCGCGTGGGGCTATTGGGCAAGAGCGGCGTCGTCACCGCCGCACTGAAGGCGCTCGGCGCGCTGTCGCCGGACGAGCGCAAAGCGCGCGGTGCCGACGTGAATCGCGTGAAAGAGCGCCTCGCCGACGCGCTGGCCGCACGCAAGCAGACGCTGGAGCAGGCCGAGCTGGATCGTCGCCTCGCTTCCGAGAAACTCGACATCAGCATGCCCGGTCGTGATGGTGAGCGCGGGGGTATTCATCCGATTACGCGCGCATTGGAACGCATCACCGCGATCTTCGCGCGCCTCGGCTATCAACGTGCTGATGGTCCTGAGATCGAGGACGATTGGCACAACTTCGAAGCGCTGAATTTCCCGCCGCACCATCCGGCACGCGCCATGCACGACACCTTCTATTTCGGTGACGGTCGCCTGCTGCGCACGCATACCTCGCCGGTACAGATTCGCTCGATGAAAGGTCGTCAGCCGCCAATCCGCATCATTGCGCCCGGCAAGGTCTATCGTAGCGATTCGGATCAGACGCACTCGCCGATGTTCCATCAGATCGAAGGCTTGCTGGTGGACGAAACCTCCAGCTTCGCCGATCTGAAAGGCACGCTAGCCGAATTCATTCGCGCCTTCTTCGAGCGCGATTTCGACATGCGCTTCCGCCCCAGCTATTTCCCTTTCACCGAACCGTCGGCCGAAGTGGATATTCGTTGGGATGCTGAAGACGGTTCGACGCGTTGGCTCGAAGTGCTCGGCTGCGGCATGGTGCA
>JAATFF010000134.1 GCA_015655335.1 Lysobacterales bacterium
AGCTGGAAACCCCACATCAGGCCGTTTTCCTGCTGCGGCATTTCCGAATGCAGGATGCCGCGCCCGGCAGTCATCCATTGCACGCTGCCTGGTGTGAGGTCGCCACGATTGCCATGGTTGTCGCCGTGCTGCATGTGGCCGGCAAGCATGTAAGTGACCGTTTCGAAGCAGCGATGCGGATGTTCCGGGAAGCCGGCGATGTAGTCGCCCGCCTGGTCGGAACGGAATTCGTCCAACAGCAGGAACGGATCGAGCATGTCCAGGCCCGGCTGGCCGATGATGCGCTTGAGCTTGACGCCCGCGCCGTCGGAGGTATCGGTGCCGCGGATGCGGCGAAGAATGCTGCGCTCGGTCATGGCTTGCTCCGCTAAAGAGAACTGCCGCTCATGATGGTTGCTGTGCGGTGCACACCCAAGTAAAGCCGTACGAACGGAGTGTTTCCCGCGCAAGCCAATGGGTCTTCAGAGCGTCGTCCCGGCGCAGGCCGGGACGACGCGCGAAAAAGCGCGTTACGTTTAGCGGCACCGTTGCGCGGCTAGTGAACCCAATGCCCGCTGCGCTGCCGCGGCGGCGCCGGCTGCTCGTTCTTCGCTTCGCTCGCGTCGTGGAGCGCATCGAGTTCCGCCTCGGTGGCGGGATTTTCGGACCAATACTGATTCACGGCCATCAGCACGGCTGGTAGTTGTGCCAGGCAGTCGTCGTATTCGTCGTCGCTGAGTTTTTCGAATTCGGCTTCGGCGCTGAGGATGCCTTCATCCACGGCGAGCGCCATCACGGGCCCGAGCAGTTCCATCAGCGGCGGATCGTCAGCGAGGCGTTTTTCCCACAGCACCGCGCGCAGATCGATGCCGCGGCTGAAGCCTTCGCACCAGCCGGCAGCCGACAATACCGGGCCCGCCTCGGTGTCGACTTCGCCGAGGATGGGTTCGTAGGCGTCGACTTCGAGTTCGGCGGTGATCGAATCGTTGAGCTTGGCCAGCAGGGCGAGCACGCGGTTGCCTTCGTCTTCGTCGGCAAAGGCGTCGTGCAGCACTTCGGGCAACC
This sequence comes from Lysobacterales bacterium, assembly GCA_015655335.1. Taxonomy (GTDB): domain Bacteria; phylum Pseudomonadota; class Gammaproteobacteria; order Xanthomonadales; family Rhodanobacteraceae; genus Dyella_B. The sequence goes on from JAATFF010000134.1 coordinate 1,045, forward strand.
ATTCTTCGGGGAGCACCTGTATGGGGCCCACGGACAGCGCGGAAAGCAGCCCGTGCACGCCGTCGAGCAGCAGGTGGCCGTCCTGGGCGTGGGCCCGCAAGTAGGTATCCAGCTCGTCGAGCTCGTTGTCGTCCAGCGAACTGGGCCAGTCGGTCTTGCTAGTCGTCATCAGATATCCAGGTCCACGGTGACCGGGGTGTGATCGGAGGGTCGTTCCCAGCGCCGCGGTTCGCGGTCGATGGCGGCGGCCTTTACCGAGGATTTCAGGGCATCGCTGAGCAGGATCAAGTCGATGCGCAGACCCATGTTGCGCCGGAACGCACCTTGCCGGTAGTCCCACCAACTGTAATGGCCGGCGTCCTGTTCAAACAGCCGGAAGCTGTCGTGCAAACCCAGATCCGTGATGGCCTTCAGGGCGGCGCGTTCGGGCGGGGAGCAAAGAATCTCCTCGCCCCAGGCAGCAGGGTCGTGCACATCGCGATCGTCGGGCGCGATATTGAAGTCGCCCAGGACGACCAATTGGGGGTGTCGCAGGATTTCCTGCGCCAGAAACGCCTGCACGCGTTCCAGCCAGTGCAGTTTGTACGTGTATTTCTCGTCGCCGACGGCTTTGCCGTTGACGACGTACAGATCCACCACGCGCACGCCACCGACGGTAGCGGCCAGGATGCGGCGCTGTGGGTCGTCCAGGCCCGGGATATCGGTGACGGCATCGTCGAACGTTAGCCCCTTATCGTTGCGCGCCAGGATCGCCACGCCGTTGTAGGTTTTCTGCCCGGAGAAGACGGCTTGGTAACCGGCGGCGGCGAGTTCATCGACGGGAAATTTCGTGTCTTCCAGCTTGGTTTCCTGCAGCGCGACCACGTCCGGCTGCGCATCGGCCAGCCATTGCGTGAGATGCGGTATGCGCACCTTGAGCGAATTCACGTTCCACGAAGCGATTTTCATGGGCCGATTGTAAGGGATCGAGATGACCGGTTCTTGACCCTGCCGCAGGTCATGCTTGACAGCGAGGCTAGTGTATTGTTGTATTAGTACACATGGATGCCTCGCTACTCACGATTCAACCGAATGCGCCCGAGCCGATCTATCGGCAGATCGTCGAACAATTGCGCCGGCTTATCGCCAGCGGTCAGCTGCTGGCGGGCGAACTGCTTCCCTCGGTACGCGATGTAGCCGGCTTCCATGCGATCAACCCGATGACGGTGTCGCGCGCCTATGGCATGGCCGAAGCCGAGGGCCTGCTCGAACGCATGCGTGGCAAGGGCATGGCCGTGGCTGCCACACGCAAGGCGGTGCAAAGCGAAAGCCAGCGCCTGGCGCTGCTGGAAACGCCATTGCAGGAACTCGCACGTCACGTCAATGAACTGGAATTGCCTGCCGAGCCTGTGCTGCGCCGGCTGGCCAAACTGCTGGGGGATTGAATGAACGCCGTACTTCAGGAAGTCACCAACACAAACGATTCGCCGTTGATCGCGCAGGGTCTGGTGCATGGCTACGAAGGTAGAAGTGTCCTGGCAGGCGTCGATCTGGCGCTCACGCCTGGTAGCGTGCTCGGTCTCATCGGCCGCAACGGTGCGGGTAAATCCACACTGATCCGCGCGATGCTCGGTTTGCTCCAACCGCTGTCCGGCTCGGCGACGATGTTCGGCGAACCCGCGCTGAAAATCAGCGATGCCACGAAAGCGCGCGTGGCCTACGTGCCGCAACAACCCGAAGCGCTGGCGTGGCTGACCGCAGGACAGATGCTGGATTTCGTCGGCCGTTTCTATCCGAGCTGGGATGCCGCGTTTGCCAACAACACGCTGGAGCGCTGGAAGATTCAGCCCAATCGCTTGCTGGCGAAACTTTCGCCGGGCGAGCGGCAGCGTGTAGATCTGATTCGCGCACTCGCATCGCAACCGGACTTGCTGGTGCTGGACGAACCTGCCGCCGCGCTCGATCCGGTGGCTCGCCGCTAATTGCTGCGCGAACTCGCACTGCGCGCAGGCGAAGCGGGCACGACAGTGTTGTTCTCCACGCACATCGTTTCGGATCTCGAACGCGTCGCGTCGGACGTTGCGTTCCTGCACAACGGCAAGCTGTTGCTACATTGCGGCGTGGACGACACCAAAGAGCGCTACGGCCGCTTGTGGATGCCGGCAAAGATGACCGCTGCCGCGCCGACACAAAGTTTGAGCCGGCGCCGCAACGAGGATGGCAGCCTCAGCATGATCGTCGAGCGCGATGCGCAAGACCGCTGGCCGGAAGCGGCCACGCTGCCCGGCGCACGCATCGATGCATTAGGCCTCGAAGATCTCTTTGTGGAGATCGCCGAATGAACGCCGCGCCGATGCTGATGATGCCTTTGCGTACCACCGCGCCCTGCATGCGTTGGTTAATGCTGGGCATTCTGGGACTGCTGGTGCTCGGAGCCGCGGCTTTTGAGGTGTTCTCGCATCAGTCGGATGCATCGTTGGTAGCGGCCGTGATCACCGGCTACGGTGAGTTTTTCGTCGGCATGTTGTTGCTGGCGCCGTTTGTGCTGCTGGCCATCGATGCCAGGCAATTGCGTTTGCCGACTATCCAACGTTCTATTGTTTTCGGGCTGATTTTGTACGGCGCGTTGTTGGTAGTCGTGCCCTCCGCAATATTGGGCGCAATAGGCGGCAACACGGCGGCCATAGTCGCCATCCTGGCGCTTGGATTGACCATCGGCCTCGCCATAGGACTATTGCCTCGCTATTTCAGCGTGGCACTTGGAATGTCGCCGATCTTGTTTAGTCTGCTGAAACATCGCTTGTCGCTGCCTCATCCGGGCCTCCTCGTCTTATGGACAGTCATCGCATTACTCGGTGTCATTTGCGCGTGGTGCTGGTGGCGTCAGATGCGCGTGGCGGATCCTTACCGACAGGGTTTTGGTAAACCCATGGTGCTGCAGGTACGTCACGCCAACCGGATCGGCTGGAATGACTGGAATATATGGAGCGGTCCTTTCGACAGCACACGGCAAATTCGTTCACAGCCGCAATGGCTGCAGGCGACGGCCGATTTGCACGATACGGGGCCAAATTATCCACAGCGCAGCATCCGCGTCGTGCTAGGTGGATGGCTGATGCCGCGAACCTGGCCAAGTATGCTGCGACGCTGGGCAATTGCGCTGATTACACTAGTGATGTTCGCGATCTTGCTCGAGTTGACGCGAGGACTGCCTAGCTTGGCAATCCTGGCCGATATCGCGCGCTCCCTGACATTCGGCGTATGGGTGTGGTGCGGCGAATACGGCGCCATCGGCCTGAGCTTGGTCGTGGTACTTATCGTGCAGCAACGGTGGCGCAGAGCCAATGCGGAATTGCCGCTGCTTGCACTACTGCCCGGGCTTGGTCGGGGTGCCACGCTCATCAAACATCTCATGACAGCCACCTTGAGGCGTTTGTTTTGCATCCAGTTCCTTGTGTTGGTGTCGCTGCTCGTCATCGGGTTGGTGAAACACGTAGATGGACTAAGCCTCGGCATCTTGCTGCTCGGCCAACTGACGGCGACAGCCCTTGCATTGACCTTTGCACTCGCCAATTTCGGCGGCCGTCCATTACCTATGTGGAGCTTGGTCTTGATGGCGGGGATCTGCTTTACGTTGATCGGCATGGACAACGTTTGCTTGCCCTTTTTCAGCAACTCCCCTGTCGTCGGCACACTTCCACGCGTGCTGCTGATCGCTGGATGGTTAGTTCTTCTGCTTGCGCTGGTCTGGCTGAGCCGACGCGGCTGGCGCGGTTTGCAGCGACGTCCCCATCCGTTTCTGCCCTGCTGATCGGGACGGGACCTGCCTTCATGCACTTGGGCCTGGAGCGCGTGAGCTGCTAGCGTGAGGGCTTCCTCCGTGCTACCGAAACGCTGCCATGCCCAAACACTCCCCTCTGTTTCTACCTTTGTTGGCAGCCCTGCTCGTGGCTCCCGTTGCCGCTGCCGATACGCATAGCCAGACCGATCCGCGCATCGATGCCCTGCTTACGCAATTGGGCAAAGTTCGCGAAGTCGACGAGGTGGCATTGTCGCCGGATGGTCGTCAACTGACATGGGTGGTGGAGACGGGCGGCAAGCCCGGCATCATGCTGGCCGATGCCAATGGTGAGCATGCGCATAGCATCGGCCTGGCGGCCAAGCCGGGTACCTGCACGGAAAGCAATTTGGCGTGGGCACCCGATTCACGGCACCTCGCGTTTCTCTCCAATTGCGCCAGTTCGCGCGCAGGCATGGGCGGCAGCAAGCAGCCGGATATTTTTGTCCTCGATACACAGTCGCAGGGCAAACCTGTCCATCTTTCGGGTCTGAACGGGTATGCGCACGGTTTGAGTTGGGCGCCGGATGGCAAGACGCTCGCGCTGCTTTATGTCGAAGGCGCAACGCGCCGTGCCAGCGCCGTGGCGGCGGCCAAACCGGCTACCGGCGAAATCGGTGTGGAAGGCATCGAAGTGCAGCGCGTTGCCACCGTATCTGCCGACGGCGGCTCGCCACAACCGGTGACACCGGCCGATAGCTACGTCTACGAATTCAGCTGGGCACCCGACAGCAAGCGCGTGGCCTACGTTGCCGCGCCGGCGCCCGGCGACAACAACTGGTGGATTGCGCAGCTCTATGTGCAGGACGCGCAACCCCATGCCACGCGCACCGCGCTGGTCGATCCGCACACGGTGGGTGGATCGTTGCATGGATTGCAGATCGCATTGCCGCGCTGGTCGCCGGATGGCTCGCGCATTGCTTTTATCGGCGGCCTGATGAGCGATCAGGGTTCGACCGGCGGCGATCTCTACAGTGTCTCCGCCCATGGCGGTGCACCGGTCGATCTCACGCCCGGTATTCATGTGTCGCCCGTATGGTTTAGCTGGAGTTCGCCGCAATCCATGCTGGTGAACCAAGTCGATAACGGTCAGTTGCAGTTGGCGGAATACGATGTGCAAGCCGACCGCGCGCAGCAAAAGCGCGTGCTGTTCACCGCACCGGGTTATACCGGCGACGGCACGGCCATCGGTGCGCTTTCCTTATCCGCCGATCACTCGTATGTCGCATTCGGCCAGTCGTCGTTCGACGTCGCGCCGGAAGTCTATGCCGGACCGATCGGCAGCGAGATGCCAAAAGCAGTCACCACCATCAATGCCGATCAGAAGCCCAGTTGGGGCAAAGCGCGTTCCGTGGAATGGGACAACGAGGGTTACCACGTGCAGGGTTGGCTGCTCTATCCCGCCAACTACGATCCGAGCAAACACTATCCGATGATCGTCAATGTGCACGGCGGTCCTTCCGCGGCCGACATTCCGCATTGGCCATCGGTGGGTTACGGCGCCGCACCTTTCTCTACGCTGGGTTACTTTGTCCTCATGACCAATCCGCGCGGCAGCTTCGGTGAAGGCGAAGCCTTCGTGCAGGCCAACCGCAAAGATTTTGGCTACGGCGATCTGCGCGACACGCTCGCCGGCGTAGATGCGGTAGAGAAATTAGTACCCGTGGACGACCATCGCCTGGGCCTTACCGGCTGGAGCTATGGCGGCTTCATGAGCATGTTCGCACCCACGCAGACGCAGCGCTTCCGCGCCGTGGTCGCTGGCGCGGGTATTGCCAATTGGCAGAGTTATTACGGACAGAATCTTATCGATCAATGGATGGTCCCGTTCTTTGGGGCGTCGGTGTATGACGATCCGGCGGTCTATGCGAAGAGCTCGGCGATCAACTTCATCAAGAAAGTGAAGACACCTACGCTGATCGTGGTGGGTGAGCGCGACGCGGAATGTCCCTCGCCACAATCGTTCGAATACTGGCATGCGCTGCGCGCGCTGGGTGTGCCGACCTCGCTGGTGGTGTATCCCAATGAAGGGCATCACTTCTACAACCCGGTCAATCAGCGCGATGTACTCCAGCGCGCATTGTACTGGTTCGAGAAATACCTGCCGCCGGGCCAGTAAGCCGGGATGCGCTCGCCTTCCTGCCGTGCAGGGAGGCGAGACTCAAAACAACTCGCCTTTAGGAACGTATGAACAAATGGTTGATAGCGGCCGGCTTGGTCGCAGGATTGTTGGTGTCCTGGCCTTCGGCCGCAGGTCACGCGTCCACGGCATGTAAGCCAGGCACGAAGATCTCGGAAGAAGGTTTCGTGCCGATCGACGGCATCGAGCAGTGGGTCACCATTCGTGGTGCGGACTGCGCCAATCCCGTTGTTCTGATGGTGCATGGCGGCCCGGGTAATCCATCAACGCCTTTTGCCGAAAATCTCTATGGCCCGTGGGAGAAGGATTTCACGCTCGTGCAGTGGGACCAACGCGGCAGCGGCAAGACGTTTGCGCAAAACCCTGATACGGCCACTCGCCCGCTCACGATGGCGCTGATGGCAACGGACGGCGTGAAAGTGGCTGCCTATGCAACACACCGCCTGGGCAAGCGGCAGGTGATTTTGTTCGGCGGCTCCTGGGGTTCGGCGCTGGCGATCAACATGCTCAAGCTGAAGCCCGAGTTGTTCTCCGCCTACCAAGGCACATCGCAGTTGGTCGAATACCGCGCGAACCAAAATGCCACCTACACGCGCGCCTTGGAGCTGACGCGCGCCGCCGGCGACAAACAAGCGGTCGCCTCGCTGGAGGCCCTTGGTGCACCACCGTGGGAAAACCCACGCGCCTTCGGCATCGTCCGTCGCATCACGCGCCGCTACGAGGCGAAAACCACCCAGCCCGCGCCGGACGCGTGGTGGAATTTCCCGTCGCAGTACGACACGCCGGCCTACAAGGCGGCCTATACCGACGGCGAGGATTACTCGTACATGCAACTCGTGGGCATGAAGGGCGATGGCATGCTCTCGCACATCGACTTGCCGGCCCTCGGCACGACCTTCCCCATGCCGATCTTCATCATCCAAGGCAAAGAAGACCTCCTCACCATGCCGAGCGTGACCAAGGCGTATTTCGACCGCATCAAAGCGCCAACGAAGCAATACATCCTGCTCGACAAGGTCGGTCACGATCCCAATCCGCTCATGGTCGATGCACAGTTCCAGGTGCTGAAGACGCAGATCGCGCCGCTGATTCACGATTAGAGCGAACGAGTTCAAAGCCATAGCTAGAGCTGCCGCTGGATGCTCCCTTGCTTGAGCGGGCATCCGCTCATGCTGCCGACACTTAGGGTTGCGTGGCGCTGCGCAATTGCTGGTTCAGCCACGTTGCCATCGTGTTCAGTGGATAGTTTTGTTGCAATTGGCGATGCATTTCATCGAAGACCGGTGGGGAGATGGTCCAACCCAACGGGAGCGGATAATTCCCGGGACATAGGCGCATATGCCAAAGCACATCGCCGTTCCCGGGATTCGCGCTATCGATGCGGAGTGACGAAAGCAATTCGGCGCGGGCAAATTCACCGCGGGCATCGCGCGTATCCAGCAGGGCGACGATGGGCGCTGTCGCGTCGCCGTAACTCGAACGCTCGGTTGGACTTGGCGCGCGCGGGCACGCTGCGGAATAAACAGGTAGCGGCAGTTCGGCGTTATGTGCATCGACAAAATCGTGCAGGCTTGGATCGTTGCTGATGTGGAGCACGACAAAACGCAGCGGCTGCCCCTGCTTTGCAGCGATGGTACGTAAGCGCTGCATGATCTCGCGCAACGTTGTCGTGCCTGAATTTTCAAAGTAACCCCCATCGACAAGCTGCAGCGTTGCCGGTGTCCGTGACGGGTTGTCTGCAGCGATGGCTGTTTGGAGCGTGCCGGCGGGACTTAGATAGGTGAAACGCGCGCTGTTGAGCACCGCTTCACTCAGCGGCACGCGCGGATCGAGCCAACGCGAACCATCGTAGGCGGTGGTCCACGGGCTATCGGCGAAAGGCCGAAACGGATCTTCGATAAGGCGCCATCCTTGTCCCACGGTTGTGCTGTTGAAAAACAACGCCGGTACATCCGTGCTTAAACTGCCATCGGCGTGTTCGTACAACGCGGCAAACGGTTCGGCCATGGATGTCACGCCTTGTTCCTGCGCTGCCTGTTCCCAGGCACGCGTGAGGGCGCGACCGCGATCGTCGAATAGCGCACCGGGAAGCCAGCGTTGCGTGAAATCGACGAACCACGCATTGGCCATTACCGGCGCAAGGAAGTCATGGTTGAGTATGCGTTCGCTGCGCGTTTGCGCGGCTGCGCCCGTGTGCGGCGCGGCTTGCAACGCAATCGTGTAAGTAGCAAGACCCAGGCTGCCACCGGATACGCCGCTGCCGGCGAACAGGTATCGCTCGAACAACGGCTCACCACCATGAGGTGGTGTTGATTGATCGATCAACGCCGTGAATTGGCTCAACACCATGGCAGTCCATGCTGCGCTGCGCAGGCCGCCACCTTCCGTCGATGCAACAATGACGGGGCACGCATGTTGCGGTATGCACCGACTGCTTAGCCATGCACGCGCGTAGGCATCGAAATCCGGACGATTTTCTACCGGTGGTGCGGCGGGTCGCTGATGCGTGCTCATCGATGGATACTGGCGTACACGATGATTGTCGTTGAGGTGCAATGCGTGCAGGATCATCGCTGTGAGCATCAAAAGGCTGATCAGCGGCACGCCTCGACGATCGGCCAGCATGCATAGAAACCCGCCGCTCATGCAAAAGAAGCTGCCCGTGATCAGCAAGACGGCGAGCGCACCCATGCCATCGAACTGGCGCGGCTGCATCACCACCAGCGCAGTGATAAGCACATTCAACATCAAGACGGCGAGAAACACGCTCAGCGGCGTGGTGCCAAGGACGGTGATCGATTCCACCCGAGGTTCGGCGTCGGCGCGGGGCATGCCTGCCGCGGACAGCCGTGCTTTCAACAGCCATTGTCGCCCGATGAAAAAGACGATCATGGCAGCCGCTTCGATCAGCAAACCCGTAGCACGCAGGTCGCGTCGATGACATTGCTCGGTGGTGATGCACGTGGCATGCGGACTGCTCCGCAGCGCCATGGCGTAGCCGAATAAAACGAGCAGCGGTACGACGGCGCCAAGCACCCTGGGAATCCACTGGCGTAAAGGTGCGGCGCGCGGATCCTGCAACGCTGGCCAGCGGGGATAGATCAGCCGATACGCGTTGTGCGTGGTGTACCAGACGGCCAGCCCGGCCACGGCGGCGGTTGCCAACAGAAACAGATAGCGCGTGCTGCTGGGATCGGCCCACATGGCGATCAGGAACAGTTCGGTGGCCTGGTCCACGCTGCTGACAACAACGACCACGAGCGCCAACACCAATAACGAAACGCGAATTGGCTTGCCGTGATCCACGCCAACAGCCACCCAATCGACAACCTTCAGGATTAGCGACCTAAGGCGGTGTGGTACGGACGTGGATGCATGGGGGTCAACCATCGTTCCGTATCTCCGGGATGTCCGTTCGAGGATCCATAGTAGGCGCAATCCCGTATCCGGCCGGTGGAGGACATCGCAATTTGGCTTGCCGCGCGGCGGTATGATGGCGAGAACGCGGCAAGTTCGATGAGGGGGCCATCGTGCGTTGGCTATGGTTGCTTGCAACGGTGCTTTCGTGGGTGCTTTGTTTCACCCGTCACAGTCCCGGTGCCTTGGGTTTTTGGTTGCTCGTCGGCATCGTCGGCGCGATCGGCACGGCACTCGCTTTTGCGCAGGTGCGTATCGCCGCCAACGCGCAACCGGACTTGCGGATCGAGCTGATGCGCGCCCCGCCAAACCGGAACGAGCCTCCGCAAGCCTGATGTTGCACTGCAACTTTGGCGGTTTAGCCACCTAAACGCTACACTCAAGCGGTTCACGCCCGGACAAAGGTGTCGTGCGGTTTTCACTGAGTGTGCTCCCGGCAGCCGGTGAGCAGGAGGCAAGCATGTCAAAGGTCTATCCGGTCGATCCCGCATTCGCCGCCAAGGCGCACGTACGCAAAGCCGACTACGAACGGCTGTATGCCGAATCGGTGAAGGACCACGAGGGTTTCTGGGGCCGTATGAGCGAACGACTGGAATGGTCGAAGAAGCCGACTCGCATCCGCGATGTTTCCTTCGACCCCAAAGATCTGCACATCCGCTGGTACGACGACGGCCAGCTCAATGTCTCGGCCAACTGTCTCGATCGCCATCTGGCGACGCGTGGCGATAAGACAGCGATCATCTTCGAAGGGGACGATCCGGCCGATTCGCGCCGCATCACCTATCGCGAGCTGCACACCGAAGTTTGCAAGTTCGCCAACACGCTCAAGCATCTTGGAGTCGGCAAGGGCGATCGCGTGGCGATCTATATGCCGATGATTCCCGAAGCCGCTGTAGCGATGCTGGCATGCGCGCGCATCGGCGCGGTTCATTCGGTAGTTTTCGGCGGGTTCTCGCCCGACTCGCTGGCCGGCCGCATTGCCGATTCCACCGCCAAGCTGGTGGTAACGGCCGACGAGGGCGTGCGTGGCGGCAAGAAGATTCCGCTCAAAGCCAATGTCGACGCGGCGCTGGAGCGGCCGGGCACGAACAGTGTGGAGACTGTCATCGTTGTGCGCCGCACGGGCGCTGCGATACCCATGCAATCGCCCCGCGATCGCTATTACCACGCATTGATGGAAGGGCAATCGGCCGACTGCCCGCCGGAGCCTTTGGATGCAGAGCATCCGTTGTTCATTCTTTACACGTCCGGTTCGACAGGTAAGCCCAAGGGTGTACTTCATACCTCAGGCGGCTACCTGGTTTACGCCAGTCTCACACACGAGCTGGTGTTCGATCTGCGCGACGACGACGTTTACTGGTGTACCGCCGACGTAGGTTGGGTCACGGGACATAGCTACGTGGTTTATGGTCCGCTGGCCAACGGCGCCACCACCGTGATGTTCGACGGCGTGCCGAATTACCCGGATTTCAGCCGCTTCTGGCAGGTGGTAGATAAGCACAAGGTAACGCTGTTCTACACTGCACCGACGGCGATCCGCGCGCTGATGCGCGAAGGTGAGGCGCCCGTGAAGAAGTGCTCGCGTGCCAGTTTGCGGTTGCTCGGGTCGGTCGGCGAACCCATCAATCCGGAAGCGTGGGAGTGGTATCACCGCGTCATTGGCGACGATCGTTGCCCCATTGTAGATACCTGGTGGCAGACGGAAACCGGCGGCATTCTGATTACACCGCTTGCCGGCGCGATCGAGACCAAACCGGGCTCGGCAACGCTTCCATTCTTCGGCATCAAGCCGGCGGTCGTGGATGCCGGCGGTGCTGCGCTCGAAGGCGCCGCCGAAGGCAACTTGCTGATCACGGATTCCTGGCCCGGCCAGATGCGTACGGTCTACGGTGACCACCAGCGTTTCATCGACACTTATTTCAAAGCCTATCCCGGCAACTATTTCACTGGCGACGGCGTGCGTCGCGACAAAGACGGCTACTACTGGATCACCGGCCGCGTCGACGACGTGATCAACGTGTCTGGCCACCGCATCGGTACCGCCGAAGTGGAAAGTGCGCTGGTGGCGCACCCGAAAGTGGCGGAGGCTGCGGTCGTCGGCTGTCCGCATGAGATCAAAGGCCAGGGCATTTACGCCTATGTGACCCTGGTGGCCGGCGAGCAGGGCAGCGACGAGTTGCGTAAGGAGTTGGTCGCCTGGGTGCGCAAGGAAATCGGTCCGATTGCGACACCCGACTATCTTCAGTGGGCGCCCGGTCTGCCCAAGACACGTTCGGGCAAGATCATGCGCCGCATCCTGCGCAAGATCGGCGAAAACCAGCCGGATCAACTTGGGGATATTTCGACGCTGGCCGATCCAGGCGTGGTGAAGAATCTGGTCGACGAACGTCTGATCCGATGAATCTGTGTCTCGCCTTGTTCCGCGGCAACGGTGCAAGGTGTCATGGCGATACGGAGTGGCCGCTGCGCTTGTAACCGGCAGCGACCATCCGGCAGCATGTACGGATGCGAACAACCCTCGGCCAGGATGTTGCCGGCATCGCTGCCGGACTGGATAAGTACCGCGTTCACGTGTGGGTGCTCAATTATCGAAGGGCGCAACAACGCGAGCCGTTGCGCGCATTACTCGGCGTTTATCTAGGACTGCCGGCGGATGCCCTCGTATTGATCAATGACGCGCACGGACGTCCCGAACTGGCCGCTCCCTGGAATCAGTTCTTGCAATTCAACTGGTCGCACAGCGTCGACAAAGCGATCATTGCTGTGGCTCACGGCGTCACGCCGGGTATCGACATCGAACGTATTCGACCGCGGCCCCGAGCCCTCGAGTTGGCTGAGCGGTTCTTTCATCGCGACGAAACCGCAGCGCTGCGTACCGTCAGCGAAGAGCAGCGCGAGCGTGTCTTTCTTGAACTATGGACGTGCAAAGAAGCTGTCCTCAAAGCGTTGGGTCGCGGGCTGGCTTTTGGCCTGGATCGCCTGCGCTTTACTCTCGCGCCCACGGCCAACTTACTTTGGCTGGACGGTGACGATGCTGCGCTATGGCAACTGCATCGGCTCGACCTCGGCCCTGATCATGTGGCGAGCGTGGCGTGGCGCGGTCCGTCACGCGCTGTCGACGTCTGGACACTTGCCGACGGTCATTGAACGGCGCACTGTGTCCGGCCCACGACCTATTCCTCCTGATCCATGACCCTGCTTAGCGTCAATCTCAACAAGATCGCCGTGCTGCGTAATTCACGGGGTGGCAACGAGCCGGATATCGCGCGTGCTGCCATCACGTGTATCGAAGCGGGTTGCGGCGGGATCACCGTGCATCCCCGACCGGACTTACGCCACGTGCGCCCCGATGACGTGCGCGCCTTGGCGGCACTATTGCGAGGACGTGTCGAATACAACATCGAGGGCAACCCGTTCGCGCCTCCGCGCGGCGACTACCCGGGCCTGCTTGCGTTAGCCCGCGAAGTGCGCCCGACGCAGGTAACGCTGGTGCCCGATAGCGATGGACAGATTACGTCGGATCATGGCTTCGATCTTGCCAACGATGTTGACCAATTGCGACCCCTGGTGGCGCAATTGCGGGAACTCGATTGCCGAGTGAGTCTGTTCGTAGATCCCGGCGCGATGGGTTTTGAGCACGCTGTGGGCATCGGCGTTCAACGCATAGAGATTTATACCGGGCCCTACGCAGAAGCATTTGCAGAAGGTGACGCGGCCAAACAACTGGCCCTGTGCGTAGATACTGCGCGTCGAGCGCAACAGGCCGGTTTGGCGGTCAATGCGGGACATGATCTCAGCCAGGCAAACCTCGGCACGTTCCGCGTCGCCATTCCCGGATTGGCCGAAGTGTCGATCGGACATGCGCTGATCGGCGAAGCCCTCTATGAAGGGTTGACCACCACCGTGCGCAACTATCTGCAAATCTTGCGCTGATTATCTTGCGCTGATTTCGGTCGTCTGGACGTCCTTTTGCCATAGCAACATCCAGTACCCACAAACAGAAACCCCCGCATTCGCGGGGGTTTCTGTGGGTAACGCTTGGCTGCGCTTGAATTGCTCCGGTTCAACCGCCGCCGTTGCTATCGGTAAAGCCAATCTTGTTCAAGTTGTAGCTCTTGGCATCAGCCAACACGCGGGCTACCACCTGATACGGCACTTCGTCAGCCGCATCGATCTGCACTTCCGGCTGATCGGCATCGCTCTTGGTCGCGATGACCGCAATCTGCGTTTTCAGCTGCTGCTCGTCGACCGGAGTGTCGTTCCAGTAAAACGCGCCCGACTGATCGATCTTCAAATGGATCGGCTCCGGCGGGTTGGACGGCGGAATGACGTTCGGGTTCGGCTGCGGCAAGTCGATCTTGATCTTATGGGTCATGATCGGTGCCGTGATCATGAAAATGATCAGCAGCACCAGCATCACGTCGACCAGCGGTGTGACGTTGATGTCGGCCATTGGGCCTTTGCCACTTCCAGTACTAAATGCCATGGCTCATCACTCCTTGCCGGTCGTCATGAAGCCAACATGCACCATTCCCGCGCCCTTGGCTTCACCGAGGACTTTGCGGACGGTCTTGAACTCGGTGTCCTTGGCCGCGCGAATCTGCAATTCGGGTTGAGGTGTTCTTTGGGCAAACACCAGGAATTGCGCCTTCAGCTCGGCATCGGTAATCGGGTTCTGATTATCGTTGAGGTACATGTTGCCATCGTCCTTGATGGCCAGGTCAATCGGCTCAGTCTTCGGCGCTTCATCCTGGGTCTTAGGATTCGCCGTCGGCAGCTTCACCGTAATTCGGTGCGACATCAGCGGAGCGGTGATCATGAAGATGATCAGCAACACCAACATCACGTCGACGAGCGGCGTGACGTTGATTTCCGACATCGGCGAGCCGGATTCGTTTCCGGAGCTCATCGCCATGGGTCAATCCTCACTTCTGAGTCGGAGCGACGCCTTCGACGCGTGCGCCGGTAGCGAAGAAGTCGTGCAGGTCATGCGCGAATTCGTCGAAACGGGCGTAGGTCAGGCGGTTCGAACGGGTGAAGAAGTTGTAGGCAAGCACGGCCGGGATAGCGGTGAACAGACCGAACGCGGTCATGATCAGCGCTTCACCCACCGGACCAGCCACCGCTTCCATCGACGCGTTACCGGTTGCCGCGATGCGGATCAGGGCGTGATAGATGCCCCACACCGTACCGAGCAGACCGATGAACGGTGCCGAAGAACCGACCGTGGCGAGCAGGGTCATGCCACCTTCCAGTCGCAGGCTTTCGCGAGCGACAGCCTGGCGCAGAGCGCGATCGATGAATTCCGAGCGGCTCAGCGATTCGGCAAGACGACCACCGCCGGCCGCAGCCTGCTGGTGATGCGCCACAGCCGAAGCGGCATCCAGAGCGATCTTGGAGAAGGGTTCGCCCTTGGGTTGGGCTTCCAACTCGCGGATTGCATCTTGAGTGGAGTTATTGGACCAGAAGCCATTGATCACGCTGTCGGCGCGACCACGCACCATCGAGTTTCGGATGGCATTGGCGATGATGAAGTACCAGGACGCGAAGGACATGACGACGAGCACCACGAAAACGATCCAACCCAGGAAGTCGAAATTCTGGAGTAGATCGTGGAAGCCCATTTGTTGCATGGCCATCGCATTGGCGTTGCCACCCAGAGCCGGAGCGGCATCGGACGGAGCAGGAGTCTGTTGGAACATAAACGCTACCCTTGGAAGTCAAGCGTGAACTGTAACTGTAATTGGTATTACAGCTGATTGAGATTGAAATTGACGGGTACGCGCACGTAACCCTCAATCTTCTTGCCGTTTTTCATTTCAGCATTGAAGCGCCATTTCTGAGCCGCTTCAATGGCCGCACGATCAAGCTCGCGGAAACCACTGGACTGATCGACCTTGATGTCCTTCGGCGTGCCATCGACAGCCACCAGGATCAACAGCGTCACCGTGCCTTCGTGCCGTTGGCGAATAGCCTGCGGCGGATACTTGGGCTGGATCCGGTTGTTGTAGCTGATGTCCTGACTGGCCGTGATGTCCGCTGGCGGTGCCGGCGGTGCCGGCGGCGCTGGCGGTGGCGACGCCACGGCGTTGGTCGATTGCTCTTCCACAGCCGGCGGCGGTGCCGGCGGCGGCGGCGTCGGCGGCGGGATCACCTGTTGGATGATCTTCGGCGGCGGCTGCTTCGGCGGTTCCGGTGGCGGCGGCGGAGGTGGAGGTGGTGGCGGCGGGGGTTCGATGAAGTTCACTTGCACGATCTTGTCTTTCTGAACTTCCGCCGTCTTCGGGGGTGCCATCGGCGCGATCAGTATCAGGAAAGCAAACGCATGCAGCGCAATGGCTACCGCCAGCGCCCATGTGCGCCCCCAACTGAATGGCTTAACGCCGGTTTCTTCGTTACTTGAGGCCATCTGTCGCTTTCAATCAGGAGCTAGTCAATCGAGTGACGTGGTCGCAGCATCCAGCGGCAAAGCGTTCCCAAAAATGGGTGACATTTGCCACTGGACAATGCGGGAAAAGTCCAACGGTACAACAGCACATGGCGTTTGTATAGCGTTTCCATAGCAGTCTTATGGACGTCCATAAGTGCGTATGGATACAAGCGCCCAGCGCTCTTCCATCAATTTCCAATATTGGCCTTTTGCAGCCAAGCCTTGGCTTGGGCAGAAGTCTCCGGATCCTTCTCGGCTTCCATCACTGCATCGACCGCAGCGGGCTTGTCCTTTAATCCACGGTTGGCTTCAGCCAGCGCAAGGTAAGCCTTACCCTTATGCGGGACGCCCTTGCTGATGCCTTGCTGGATGAGCGTCTTGGCGTCGCTATACCGGTTCTCGGTAAGCAGCACTTCGCCTGCCTTGAACGACGCCTCGCCGTCAGTACCGAGCGGAATAGCTTTCTTATACGCCGCCACTGCTGCATCGGAATTACCGCCGATCATATTCGCATCGCCGAGCAGCTGGTAATTCGCGTAGTTCGAAGGCACTGCGTTTTTGCTCATACCTTCCTGCAGCGTCTGCACGGCCTTGCCCGCGCTCTCCGCAGGATCGGAAGCATCCTGCGCAGAACTCATGTAAAGCTTGGTCATGGTCACGTAGTCGCTTTCCGTTGTGATCAGACCGTTCTTCTTGCCTTGTTCCATCAGCTGTAGAGCTTCCGGATATTTCTGCGACTGGATAAGCAAGCTGAGCGTGTTGTGGAATGCCGTCGGATCGGTGGGGGACGCGCTGAGCTGTTGCTTAGCGAGCGCCGATGCCTGGTCCTTCTGGCCGGAATCGTTGTAATCGAGCATCAACAGCTGGCTCCAACGCGGATCCGGTTTGTCGGTCATCGATTGCGCTTTCTTGATGGCTGCAATCGATTCCGGATACTTCTGCATGCGGTAGTAGGCTTCGCCTTCCAGCGCGTAGGAATCAGGTGTTTCTTTCTTACCTTCGGCGCGCCACTTCTCGACCGTGTCGATGGCAGGCTGATACTGCTGGTTAAGCAGATAAAAAGTAGCCAGTTCGTACTGCAGCTGGAAGTAAACATCGTTCGGCAACACGCCGTTGTCGAGCGAGCGCTTCAGGAGATCGATGCCTCCCGGCATATCATTGTTGATGGCGTGTATGCGAGCGAGCGCCTGCAGCGCTATCGCCTGTGCATACTTGCTCTTGCTTTTGTCGACAATCGGCTGCAGCAGCTGGTTTGCTTTGTCCTTGTCATTCGCCTGCGCTGCATCGATGCCTTCGTTGAGCGTTTTCTGCTCCTTGGCATCGGTCAAATCGAGCTTGGGTTCTGTGCGGGTCGCGTTGGTATACTGCGGCGCCGCTTTCTGATCGCCCGAAGACGAGTTGTCGCTCGCTAGCGCCGGAGTGCTTGCCAACACCAACGCAAACGCTGCGCCGGCCAGCATCTTCAGGGAAGCGTGTTTCATAGCGTTCCTCAAAATGAGAAGGAGTCGGGTTTCACGCACGAGCTGTGCGGGGGATCACTGAGATTAACCCGAGGCGGCTATGGATAACAAGTCGCAATGCGGCATAAAAGACATTTTCAAATCAACGACTTATGAAGCCACCGCCATACGCACCCGCATTTTTACGGCTAAAATACGATGCTTCGTGCGTGCGCCGTGCCTTGCGAGCGTGAGACGAGCGGCGATGCGTATTTGCGTGTGTTAATGCATTAACGCGCCAATGCAGGAGCAGGCACATGGCGTGGATGAAATAATTTCCATGCCATGCACCGATTCAGATGTCGAGATTGGCAACCTTCAATGCATTCGCTTCGATGAAATCGCGGCGCGGTTCGACCGCTTCGCCCATCAGCATCGAGAACATTTGGTCCGCGGCAATGGCATCTTCGACGCCCACCTGTAGCATGCGGCGCGTTTCCGGATTCACCGTGGTTTCCCACAACTGTTCCGGATTCATTTCGCCCAGACCCTTGAAGCGCTGGATGGTGCGGCCTTTCTTGGCTTCGTCCAACAGCCAGCTGCGCACTTCGGCAAAGCGCAGGACACCCCGCGATGCGTTACCCCGGCGTACGACCGCGTCGGCCTGAATCAGGTTGGCGAGTTGTTGGCTAACGGCGTGAATCGGCCGGAATTCCGAACCGTTGAAGAACGGCTGCGGCAATAACCAGGTATGACTGAGACCGTGCTGATCGCGGACCACTTCGATCGCTGCGGGTTGTTCGCCGTGCGCCTGCCGCAAGGCGAGGCGATAGCGTGGCTTACCCAACCCGCTGGCTGCCAGATTCAATGCGAGTCCATCCAGCCACGTTTGCATGATCGCCGGATCGTTCCAATGCTGCGTCGTGATAGCGGGATGCTCAAGCATTGCCGTCAGCACATTGGCGTCGAAGCGATGACCCAATCGTTCGATCTGGTCGAGCGCGAGTTGGTATTCGCGTAGCAATTTTTCCAAGGCTTCGCCGCTGATCGGCAGTGCGTCCGGCGTGTAGGTCAGCTCGGCATTGTCGACGGCGCTGGAGATCAAGTAGGCGTTGAGCGCCGTGTCGTCCTTCAGATACAGCTCTTGCTTGCCCTGCTTCAATTTGTACAGCGGCGGCAGGCCGATATAAACATGGCCGCGTTCGATCAGCTCCGGCATCTGGCGATAGAAGAAGGTCAGCAGCAGCGTACGGATGTGCGAACCGTCGACGTCCGCGTCGGTCATGATGATGATGCGGTGATAGCGCAGCTTGTCGGGGTTGTAGTCTTCTTTACCGATACCCGTGCCCAACGCGGTGATCAGCGTGCCTACCTCAGCCGAGGAAAGCATTTTGTCGAAGCGGGCTTTCTCGACGTTGAGGATCTTGCCCTTCAACGGCAGCACGGCCTGCGTCTTGCGGTTGCGCCCTTGCTTGGCCGAACCACCTGCCGAATCACCCTCGACCAGGAACAATTCGCACAGCGAAGGATCTTTTTCCTGGCAATCGGCGAGCTTGCCCGGCAGACCGGCAATATCGAGCGCGCCTTTACGGCGAGTCATTTCGCGCGCTTTACGGGCGGCCTCGCGAGCGCGAGCGGCGTCTACCACCTTCGATGCGATCGCTTTCGCCTCACCGGGATGCTCCAGCAGGAATTCGCCGAGCTTCTCGTAAACCACCTGCTCCACCACGGTTTTCACCTCGGACGAGACGAGCTTGTCCTTGGTTTGGGAGGAGAATTTCGGGTCCGGAACCTTCACCGAAAGTACGGCGATCATGCCTTCACGCATGTCGTCGCCCGATAGCGTGACCTTGGCGCTCTTGGCCAAGCCTTCTTTTTCGATATAGGCCTGCAGCGCACGGGTCAGCGCCGCACGGAAACCCGTCAGATGCGTGCCGCCGTCGCGCTGCGGAATGTTATTGGTGAAGCAGAACATCGTCTCCTGGTAAGAGTCGGTCCATTGCATCGCCAGCTCGACCAAGATGCCATCTTGCTGCGCGCTGAGACTAATGACATTCGGGTGCAGCGCGGTTTTCAGCTGCGCCAGATGCTGCACGAAGGAACGAATACCGCCTTCGTAGGCAAACGTATCGTGGCGCCCTTCCCCACGCTCATCGTGTAAATCGATGGTGACGCCGGAGTTGAGGAAGGCCAGCTCGCGCAGGCGCTTGGCCAGGATGTCGTAGTGAAATTCGATGTGGGTGAAGGTTAGAGGGCTGGGAACAAAGCGCACTGTCGTGCCGCGCTTTTCCGACGGACCCACCATCCTCACCGGGTAGAGGGGCTCTCCATGTGAATACTCCTGGTGGTATTCGTGACCATCGCGACGGATGGTCAACCACAGATGTTCGCTAAGAGCGTTCACCACGGAAACGCCCACACCGTGCAGACCGCCGGAAACCTTGTAGGAGTTGGCGTCGAATTTGCCGCCGGCGTGCAACACCGTCATCACGACTTCGGCGGTAGAACGCCCCTCTTCCGGATGCGTGTCGACCGGGATGCCACGGCCATTGTCGATAACGCTGACCGAGCCATCTTCATGGATGGTCACGATCACGTGGTCGCAATAGCCAGCCAACGCCTCGTCGATCGAGTTGTCCACGACTTCGAACACCATGTGGTGCAGGCCAGTGCCATCATCGGTATCGCCGATGTACATGCCGGGGCGCTTGCGCACCGCTTCCAGGCCTTTGAGTACCTTGATGCTGTTCGAATCGTAGGATGCGTTCATGCAATAACCGTTTCCTGGCGCCATTTGCCGGCCCGGTGCGGCGCCATAGGAGCCGGGCTGGATGTAACCCTTCGATTATAGCAGGGGCGTCAATTGTCCCTGTTCCACGTGGAACACTCGTGCCTGAGAGGACAGCAAAGGCCGGGGCGTCTCGGTGCCCGTCACGAGAACTTGAGCGGGCACCGCTAGCAGGCTCTCCACGACCGCCGCTTGATGGCTCAGATCGAGCTCAGAGGCCAGGTCGTCGAGGCAGATGATCGGCCACTCACCCCGGTGGTCAGCATCCAGCCGTGCTTGGGCGAGCAAGCAGATCAGGGCGACCAACTTCTCCTGTCCTCGAGAAAAGTGTTCCCGTTGAGGAGCCTGGACGAAGGATAGCGACCAATCCGCCCGGTGCGCACCGGAGGTGGTGTGGCCACGGCCTTGATCCCTCCCCCGCTGCGCCGACAGAAAGGCCGCCAATTCCTCACCATCAGGCCATCCCTGGCGATAACGGAGCTCGACGTCACCTAATTCAGGTAACAACAGGGCCGACTGTCCACGAAGATAAGGCAGTAACGCGTCCAGGTAGGATCTGCGCCACAGGTCGATCGAGGTACCGCAGCGGGCAAGCTCCTGTTCCCATGGGCTCATGAGTTCGTCACTGGCCATAGTCTCTGCACGAAGCAGACTATTTCGCTGTTTAAGTGCGCGCTGATAGCGACGCCACGTAGACAAGAACTCCTGTTCCACGTGGAACACGCCCCAATCCAGAAAGCGACGGCGCTCGTCGGCAGCACCAGCAATCAGCGCATGTGAACCAGGCTCAAAGCAGACGACGGCGCACTCACGAACGAGCTGACCGATCGGAACGTCCTGAGCTTCGACACGCGCCTCCCAGCGGGGTCCTTCCCGGCCGAGGCCCAAACGAAGCAGCCGCCCATCATCGTGCCGCACAGTTGAAAAAATGCTCAAGGCGGAAGCGCCCCGCCGCACTAAAGCATCGCGAGCACCGCTCCTGAAAGAGCGTCCGTGAGAAAGCAAAAAGGCCGCCTCCAGCACGGACGTCTTACCTGCCCCGTTTGCACCGGTCAGGACGTTGAATCCCGGCTCGAAGGCGAGCGCGATCTCCTCGATGCAGCGCAAGCCACGAAGCTGCAAGCGTTCCAGTCTCACGGAAAACGGACTCCCAAACGACAACGCCGGAGCTCAGGGCTCCGGCGTTGTGGCGTGGAAAACGTGCAAAAAGCCTGCATGCCAACCTTCAGAGCCGCAACGGCATAATCACGTGCCGCGATTGCTCGTTGTCCTCTTCCTGCACCAGACAACTGGATTGGGCATCGCGAAGACTGAGGCGTGCCTTATCGCTGCGCAGCGCTGCGAGTGCGTCCAGCAAGTAACCCACGTTAAAGCCCACCGTCAGATCAGAAACGTTGGTCTCTGCCTCAACTTCTTCGACGGCTTCTTCCTGTTCCGGGTTGTGCGCGACGATGCGCAGCTTGCCAGGGGAAAACTCCAGTTTTACGCCGCGGTACTTCTCATTCGAAAGGATGGCTGCACGCTGCAACGCGCCTCGCAGTACTTCGCGATCGAGCGTTGCCCTCTTGTCAGCGCCCAGCGGAATAACCGCTTCGTAATCGGGGAAACGGCCATCGATGAGCTTCGACGTGAAAACCACCTGACCACGACGCACGCGAAGATGATTGCGCCCAAATTCGAGTTCAACCATGCCTTCGCCGGACTCCAACAAGCCCACGAGCTCATTGACGCCCTTGCGCGGAATGATGATCTGTCGGCGTGCGGAAACCTTACTATCGAGATGCGTTTCTTTCAGCGCAAGCCGATGTCCGTCGGTGGCGACGCAACGCAACGCGTGTTCCTGCAGATCCAGCAACATGCCGTTGAGGTAATAGCGCACATCCTGGTTCGCCATCGCGAATGAGGTGCGATCCATCAGGTCGCGCAGCACTTCCTCAGGAAGGCTGACACGCTCAACCAATTCGATTTCGTCGATTGTCGGAAATTCCGTCGCTGGCAGCGTCGCAAGCGTGAAACGGCTTCGGCCTGCGTTCAATGCCACGCGATCGCCGTTCTGCTTCAGCTCGATTTTCGCGCCATCGGGAAGGGCGCGCACGATGTCGAACAACTTGCGCGCTGGAATGGTGACTTCACCGTCAACCAATTTATCGGCATCCGTGGATGCGACCATTTCCACTTCGAGATCCGTGCCGGTAAACGATAACTTGCCGTCGCTTACCTTCACCAGGAGATTGGCAAGCACGGGGAGCGTCTGGCGACGTTCGACCACACCGACGACCTGCTGCAAGGGTTTAAGCAGAGCTTCTCGTTGGATGCTGAATTGCATGTGTGTGCTTTCCCTATACTGCAGTTCTGTTTTTAAAAGAAGAATAGTGGTTGCTGTAGGCCCCGTGGATAACTTGATAAGCCAAAATTATCCTTAATAAACAAGAGCTTGCTTCAAATCCACCAGTGCCTTGAAACACCTGCGATCTGTGTACCGTCAGTGGATAACTTTGATGCCTCAAAGTTTCTCCATATTATCCACAGGATACCCTGCCGGTTTTCAAGCGCTTATTCAACGTCGCTTGATCAACCGGTCAACGTCCGGATCAGCTGCTCCCAGTCCTGCCGCATCCGGGTATCGGTCTCGCAAAGCTTGCGGATGGTGCGGCAGGCATGCAGCACGGTCGTGTGGTCGCGACCGCCAAAAGCCTCACCGATCTCCGGCAAGCTGTGCTCGGTAAGTTCTTTGGATAACGCCATCGCCATCTGACGAGGACGTGCCAGCGAACGCACGCGCCGCTTGGACAACAAATCCTGCAAACGCACGCCGAAATACTCGGCAACGATCTTCTGGATGTTCGGTACCGTCACCGCCTGCGCATGCGTGGCGAGCAGATCGCGCAAGGTTTCTTCCGCAAAATCCGTGGTGATCGGTTTGCCGTAGAAATTGGCGCGGGCTGCCAACGTGTTTAGTGCACCTTCCAAATCACGCACGTTCGAGCGGATGCGCTTAGCCAACAACATCGCGACGTTCTCGCTGACGAGCACGCCTTTTTCCTGCGCCTTGGCCAACAAAATCGCGGCGCGCGTTTCGAAATCAGGCGGTTCGATCGCCACCGACAAACCCCAGCCAAGGCGCGATTTCAGCCGCGGCTCGAGCTTGTCGACTTCTTTGGGATAACGATCGCACGTCAAAATAATCTGCTGCTTGGACTCGAACAGCGCATTGAACGTGTGGAAAAATTCTTCCTGCGTGGTGTCTTTGCCGGCAAAGAACTGAATATCGTCGATGAGTAGAGCATCCACGGAACGAAAGCGACGCTTGAACTCGTCCATGCTCTTGGTGCGCAACGCTTCAATCATCGAGCCGACGAACTGTTCCGAACGCAAATACATCACTTTGCAATTCGGATTGTGTTCGCGCATCAAATTTCCCGCCGCGTGCATCAGATGCGTTTTACCCAGACCCGTGCCGCCGTATAGCAACAAAGGGTTGTAGGCGCGTCCGGGATTTTGCGCGACTTGCATGGCCGCGGCTTTGCCGAGCTGATTGGACTTGCCCTCGACGAACGTTTCGAAGGTGTAATGCGGGTCCAAATTGTGGTTGAAGCTCGCCGCTACCGGCTCCGTCACGGCAGCGGGCCTGGGAGACGATGCGGGGCGGATGGGATTGACCACGGCAGCGTTGGAACCTACCTCCAGCCGCACCGACACGCTGCGGCCGTTGAGCAAGGTCAGCACCGCCTCGATGCGAGGCAGATAACGCTCGCGCACGGCGTCCAAGGTGTAGGGATTGGGCGCGTAAAGCTGAAGGCCGTCCGCGTCATCGCGTGCCTGCAATGGCATCAGCCATGTGTGCAGATCCTCGGCGCTCAGTTCGCCTTCCAGACGCTCGAGACAGCGCCGCCACAAATCACTCATGGATACTTATCAACCACAGCAGGGGCGCTTCCGCGCAGGGTGGACCGGGAAGTCTAGCAGCACGCACAAGGCAACTATCCACATGGATATCCACAGTAGCTCCACCGGCTCCATTTGACAGCACCTGGGCCATTCCGCATAATTCCAAATCTTTTTCACCCAAACATTAAGGAGGAAGCCATGAAGCGGACCTTCCAGCCCAGCAAGCTCAAGCGCGCACGCACGCACGGCTTTCGTGCCCGCATGGCCACCGCCGACGGTCGCAAGATTCTTAGCGCCCGCCGCGCCAAGGGCCGCAAGCGCCTGATCCCATAAGCGTTATACGCATATGGGTGCCGCCGGCCTACCGCGCGAGGCGCGGATCCGCCGAGCCGGTGACTTCGCCGTCTTGCGTCAAGCCAGCGGCCGCCTCGGCGGCCGCTGTTTTTCTGTGCGCTATCGGGTCAATGACCTCGGCCACCCGCGCCTGGGCCTGGCCATATCCAAACGCGTGTCCAAGCGAGCGGTCGATCGCAACCGCATCAAGCGCCTGATCCGCGAATCTTTCCGGCGTGCGCGTCTTGAGCTTCCGCCCGTCGACCTCATGGTGATGGCACGCGAGCAGGCATGTAGCCTGCCTGGCCCGGAGCTGCTCGCTGAATTGCAGCAGCTGTGGAAGAAACTGCGTACCGCCAAGGTCGAGGTCACATTGAAGCCGGACGATCCGACCGGCACAATCGTGCGTTGACCTTCTCCATTCCTTTCCGCGACATGCGTGTCGCGGATGCACCGGATCTGCTCCGCGATGAATCAAACGCGTACGTTCCTCATCTTTGCCCTGCTGGCTGTCGCCTATCTCTTGTTCCAGGCCTGGGAGAAGGATTACGGCCCGCAACCGCCCGCTGCCGTCGCTGCCACTACCGGCACCGATACCAGCGTG
>JAATFF010000056.1 GCA_015655335.1 Lysobacterales bacterium
CCGCCTTCAATGTCGAAGTCCACGCCTACCATCTGCGCAGTGTTGTACTTGGCGATGAAGCTCTCGAACGCGGAAGCCGACGAGCAAGTGAACACGCCGGCCTGACCACCGGTGGACACCACATACCTCAGGCCCGCACTCGACAACGCACTGATGTTGCCGGAGATGAACTCCGAAGACGTCACGCCCCCCCAACTTTCACCGCCGCATTCGCCCGTGGCAAAAGCCAGCGTGATCGCGCCAAGGTTCGGCTCCGCCGTGGAATAGAAGCTGCCGCTGCCGACGAACGGAAGCGTCGTTCCCGTCACCGCCGTCTGCATCGTGTTCGTATTCCAGTTCAAGTTGATCGTGATGTCCTTGTACGGACTAAACACGAATCCGCTCGGTGCCGGCGTGGGGGTTGGAGTGGGTGTCGGAGTGGGAGTGGGAGTGGGTGTCGGAGTAGGAGTAGGAGTAGGAGTAGGAGTAGGAGTAGGTGTCGGGGTAGGAGTGGGTGTTGGCGAAGACGAACAAGCGCCTTCCGACGTCCACGGTTGGCCACTACCAGAACCGCCATTGTTGGTCGCCGGGTTGTTCCCCTGCGTCCACCAATTCGCTTAATAATTAATGCCGCTCTCACTGGCGACATTGCCCGCCGTATAAATCGCCGTCGAGCTCCATGCAGCGGCGCAGGTTGCCTCCGCGTGCACGACTTGCACCGGCGCAACGGTAAGTAAGGCCGTAGATAACGCGGCCCCCACCGCGGTGCTCAACGTGCTCAACGTCAGGGTGGACCACTTCGTCGACTTCTTCACGTGCATGGACTGTCTCCAGGGTTGGA
Organism: Lysobacterales bacterium; assembly: GCA_015655335.1. Taxonomy (GTDB): domain Bacteria; phylum Pseudomonadota; class Gammaproteobacteria; order Xanthomonadales; family Rhodanobacteraceae; genus Dyella_B. The sequence goes on from JAATFF010000056.1 coordinate 821, forward strand.
TTGAACCGCATCGGATAAATTGCATCGGCGATTTCACGACCGCATTCCGGACAGTCATGTGGGGACAGTCGCCATCACGCTTCCTTGCCCGTTACCGCGTGTAATGGGTTTGCGATGATTCAAAGTGCGGCGAGTATCTGCCTGTGATGACAACGTTGTCCAGTCCGTTTGGCCGCTATGCCCACGCCAGAACGTGATTCACATCGCAAAGAAAATAATGTCATATCGTCGCTTTGGAAATTCACATAACGTGCACACACAACGATGCGAAAAACCCCTTAAAACGCAGGCTTTTCACGTTGCAATGCAACATGTCGTTTTTTCCTGCATGCGCGCGCAAAGACGAATTCTCGTCACCGTTTCACTCGGCAATCACGCGTTGGAGCGATCTCGCATCGATAGCCATAAACCGCATGTTGTCGCACGCAGGACAACAGACATGTATGACAACGTTGGCCACTACGAGACAATCGCTGTTTGCCAGCAAGTTGGGCAACCCCTGTCGATTCCGGATCGCTGCGCTCGCCGTACTCAAGAAACACTCGTCAGCGACGCAAGCAGGAGACACACCGTGAGCACACGATTCCAGGGCATCACTCCATTCCTATGGTTCAACGACGAGGCCGAAGAAGCGGCAAACTTCTATGTCTCGGTATTCGAGAACTCGCGCATCCTCACCACCAGCCGCTATGGCAAAGAAGCAGCCAGAGCCAGCGACAGGCCCGAAGGTTCGGTGATGGTCATGGCCTTCGAGCTCGATGGCCAAAAGTTCTCCGCGCTCAACGGCGGCCCCGCGTTTACGTTCAATCCATCCCTGTCACTCGTCGTCAATTGCTACAACCAGGACGAGGTCGATCATTACTGGAACCATCTCTCCGAGGATGGCGATCCCGCCGCGCAGCAGTGCGGCTGGCTGAAAGATCGCTACGGGCTTTCGTGGCAAATCGTGCCGGTTCAACTTGTCGACATACTGACCGCGTCCGATCCCGTCAAAGCGCAGAAGGCCATGCAAGTCTTGATGACGATGAAAAAGATCGATCTGGCCGCATTGGAAAAAGCTGCTAACTGAAATGCAGTAAACGCGTCCGCATCATTCCCACTTGGATCAATAAATATCGGTTTCACAGGGCTCCGGAATAGCGCGTGATCAGCACCGCACGACATCAACCTGCGCGGTTTGTTTGGTGCGAACCATGCACGGATGGATGGATAAACCATCCGATGAGCGCCAGGAGCATATTCTCCCGGCAAAAAATGACGCGACGCACCATTTGAGCGTATAATGGCGATGTGCCCGACTCCCATCCGGGCGAATCCGTCCAGCCCATCCCCATGGCCGATGCCTCCCGCTCCACCGCGACCCTCACCGGCCGCAGCTCCGGCGTACTGCTGTCGATCCTCAGCACCGTCGCGTTCACCTTTATCGCGTATCTGACCATCGGCCTTTCGCTGGCCGTGCTGCCCGGATTCGTGCACAACAATCTCGCCTTCGGCGCGATGCTGGCGGGCCTGGCCATCAGCATGCAGTACGTGGCAACTCTGCTTAGTCGCCCGCACGCTGGGCGCATGGCCGATGCCAAAGGCCCCAAACGCACGGTCATGACCGGACTGATCATGTGCGCCGGCAGCGGTGCGCTTTTGCTGCTTGGCGCGCTGGCCAGCAGCCTCCCCTGGCTCAGCCTTGGCCTCATCTTCCTGGCGCGATTGGCATTGGGTTGCGCGGAAAGCTGCGTCGGCACGGGCGCCATCGCGTGGGGCATGGGCCAAGTGGGACATCAGCACACGGCACGCGTCATCTCGTGGAACGGCGTGGCCACCTATGGCGCGCTCGCTGCAGGTGCGCCACTTGGCGTGGTGATCGAACATCACTTCGGTTTTGCCGCTATCGGCGCAGTCTCGTTGTTGTTGCCGCTTGTTGCGCTTCCTCTCGCACGCCTCAAACGAGCCACGACCGTGGCAGCCGACGAACGCTCGCCCTTCCGCACCGTGGCGGCGCGCGTGGTGCCTTACGGTATCGGACTAGCGTTGGGCTCGATCGGTTTCGGTTGTATCGCCACCTTCATCACGCTCTTCTACGCCGCACACGGTTGGGAAAACGCAGCGCTCGCACTCACCATGTTCGGCGTGGTGTTCGTCGGTGTGCGTTTCGTGTTCGGCCGCACCATTAATTGGCTGGGCGGCTATCGCGTCGCCATGGCTTCATTGTCGATTGAAGCGATAGGCCTGATCACCTTGTGTCTGGCCAGCGATGCGCGCATGGCAGGGATCGGCGCCGCCATCGCCGGGCTTGGCTTTTCGTTGGTGTTTCCGGCGCTGGGTGTCGAAGCGGTGCATCGCGTGCCCGAACACAGCCGCGGCTCGGCGCTAGGCGTGTATTCCGTATTCATGGACGTCGCGATGGCGGTAACCGGACCGCTCGGCGGGTGGATCGCCAGTGGCATGGGATACAACGCTATTTACGGATTTGCGGCGGTCGCGGCCATGGCGGCGGTGATTCTCGCGCTCGTACTGCAAGCACAAGCGATGCGCAGCACACCGAGCCTGGAACCCACGACTGCAGATTCGTAAGCGTTTAGGGCTTCGCCCCTTCATCACAACCATCATGCGTCGCGGCGCCAACGACGGTCAGCGCACGTGCAACCAGTGCACGTACGTGCCGCTCTGCCGATCTTCTTCCCGGAAACCCTCGCGACCCTCGATCACCGCACCCCAAATGGTGCGTACACCGTCGCCATAAAGCCGGTCCACGCGAACCTGCTCACCTTGCGGAATGGAAAAGCGGGTTTCCAACACCATCACCTGATCGCTTTCCCAAACCAGCACGGCTTGACGCCCCGTATTGGCGCCCCAGCCGACATGGATTTGAACGTCCTGCGCCGTGCACGCACCGCGGTTGTCGAGCTTCCAGCTCTCGGTCTTGCGCAGCAGCGACTCCAAATGGGGATCGTTCCAATCCACTTGGTTGTTCGACATCTTCGAGTTGGGTTTGAAATGGCTCATCCAGGCAAAGATCCAGTCAGGTCGACGCAATCGACGTAATCACTCGCACACAACACCACCGTGCGATCCCTGCTAGCCGGTACGGACTACGTCCGTGCCGGCCCTTCGAGCCGGCTTGCCGCGTTCAGGCCCGGAGACCTGGGCGAAACAAGATCGGGTTCATGTTGGATAGTTAGCGCGCTTGAGCGTCTTATCGGCACGCCCCGCGCTTTGCTTTAGCCCGAGGCCGGACGGCCCTAGCGAACGTGCAGCCAATACAGGTGAGTGCCCTTCTCGCGGTCTTCGTCGCGCTGGCCTTTACGCTCTTCGACCCCCCCCACAGGGTGCGAATGCTCTCGCCCAGGTGCTTGTCCACACGAACCTGCTCACCCTTCCCGATAGGGAAATCGGTTTGCACCACCACCGACTTGTCGCGTTCCCATACAAGCACGGCTGACCTGCCGACCGAGCCGCTCCAGCCGACATAGACCTGTACGTCCTGCGGTGAATAGCCGCCCCGATTGTCCAGCTGCCAGCCTTCGCTCCGGCGCAGCAGCGATTCCAGCTGCGGATCGCTCCAGTCCACACGAGTGTTCGAAACCTGCGTATTCGACTTGTGGCTCATGGGGAATGTCCGGTCATGGGGCCAGCGCAGGGTAAAGCCACCCGGCGCTACGAAGTGGGAACGGTTTTGCATAAGCCGGGTGAACAACCCGTGCAGATGCCGTGCTGCTGCGATCCCAAAAACCGTTGGAACTTCGTTATCTGTCGGTGACAACCGACGTTGGCGACCACTTTTCTTGAATATTTTGTGGTGCCGCGGGCCCTTCCTGTCACATTGCTTCGCCGCAGCGCACAAAACGCGCTTTGTTTTCTCGTTATTTTCGCCGCTTCGCTGCGTCAGAACAGCGCTGCGGCCGAATGCCGCACTGCACGCTGATCTCCTGAATCGTCCGCGCTAAGGTCGATAAACGTTCAAAGCAACGTTCACAGCTCGGGGGAGTTGATGGCGAAGCACGGAACACATCGCATCGAACGCTTCGTATCGGTGCATTGGGTCGCCGGCATACTGCTCGGCACGAGTAGCTATGTCGGTGTCCGCTATGGCGTCGGTGCGCAGAGCGGCGTGCATATCCTGCTGGCGTGGCTAACGCTCAGCCTATGCTGGGGTGGTGCGTTGATCTCCTGCCTCGGGTATCGCAAACGCGCCCGGCGCATGGCGGTCCGCGATGCATTGGACGGATTGTGCGATATGCATTGGCGTGCCTTCCAGAATCAGGTGGCGCAGGCTTTTCGTTACCGCGGTTACACGGTGGAGCACGCTGGCCACACCGATATCGATAACGGCCTGGATCTGATCGTGCACAAGCACGGCCTGACCACCCTGGTTCAATGCCGGCACTGGCGAAACCCTGGCGTCGATGTGAAAGACGTGCGCGAGATGTACAGCCTGATGAAATACCATCACGCCTCCGCCGTGAAAATCGTCGCCTGCGGCGACTATACCGCCGATGCGTGGAGGTTCGTTGTCGGCAAACCGTTCGAGCTGATTTATGGTGAAACGCTGCTCGCCATGCTGCGCGATGCACAATTGCCGTTCGATGCCAGCGTCGTTCCCTTCCGGGCACCCGCTTCGCCGCCACCGATGCATCACCGGCCTCGAAGCGCCGCGCATACGTGATGGCAAAACACCGCGCACTGTACGCCTACATCTGCTGTTTCGGCTTGACTATGAGCGCCAGCAAAGTCAGCACGGCCGCAGCCGATAGGTAATACCCCACGTAGGCCAACCCGTAAGTCTTGGCGAGCCACGTGGCGAGGTACGGTGCCAGCGAGGCGCCAAAGATGCCAGCCATGTTGAACGCCAGCGAGGCGCCGGTGTAACGCACTGCCGTGGGAAACATCTGCGCCAGGATCGTACCCAATGGACCATAGGTAATGCCGACGACGCACATCCCGACCACCATGAACAGCATCCCGTTGTGCGACAACAGCGGCGCATACGCGATACCAAACGCAAAGATCAGCACCGTGGCGAGAATCATCGCAAAACGGCTGCCACGCCGATCCGCCAGCAACGCAGAAACGGGAATGAACGCCGCGAAGAACAGCACGCCGACCATCTGCACGATCAAGAATGTTTCGCGCGGATAACCGAGCTTGGAGGTCGCCCAGCTCAGCGCGAATACCGTCATCAGATAGAAAATCACAAACGTGGCCAAGGCCGCAAAGGTGCCAGCGATCAGCGCGCGCATGTGTTGCGTAAGCACGCTGAGCATGGGTACTTCCACGCGCTCCTGCTGCGCCATGGCGCGCGCAAACGCAGGCGTTTCCGTCAGCCGCAGACGCATCCACAAGCCAAATACGACGAGTATCGAACTGGCCAGGAAAGGAATACGCCATCCCCAGGCGAAAAATGCCACGTCGCCCATACTCTGCGTCAGCCACAGGAACAGGCCGGTCGCGAACAGAAAGCCGATGGGTGCGCCCAGTTGAGGAAACATGCCGTACCACGCGCGCTTGCTGGCAGGCGCGTTTTCAATCGCTAGCAGCACCGCACCGCCCCATTCACCGCCGAGGCCCAGGCCCTGCCCCAGCCGGCATAGCGCCAACAACAATGGCGCCACTACGCCAATGTGCGCGTAGGTTGGCAGCAAACCAATGGTGACCGTGGACAAACCCATCGTGAGCAACGCGGCCACCAGCGTGGCCTTGCGGCCAATCCGGTCGCCGAAATGCCCGAACAAGGCCGAACCGATCGGCCGCGCAATAAACGCCAGCGCAAACGTCGCGAACGATTGCAGGGTCGCCGAGGCGGGATCGCCGGTCGGGAAAAACAGCTTTGGAAATACCAGTACGGCAGCGGTAGCGTAGATATAGAAATCGAAGAATTCGATCGTCGTACCGATCAGGCTGGCAAATAGCACTCGGCTCGGCGAATTGGCCGGTGCGGCTACAGCATCACGCATTTCCATGCTTCCCTGTGGATGGGAATCCGATTCTGCCAGACGCGATGACTTTACGCTGCGGCTTTACCGCTTCGCGTTGCCAGGCACGCAACTAACAGCTGCGTCGTCTGCGGCCGAGAACCACAACGTAGGACGTCACTCGCCTGGCTCATCGCCGAGAACCGGCAATGCTGCCTGTTGCCCTTGCAGGAAGCGACGCACCGCCGGGTCACGTGTAAGCCCGACAGCCATCTCATATGCATGATGCGCCTGCGGTGGGTCGCCGACCCTGGCCAGCAAGGCCGCACGTGCGGCCCAATACGGTTGATACGCTGCGAGCCGCGGGTCGGCCGACAAGGTATCGAGAATATCCAGCGCGGCGCGCGGCCCTTCCGATTCGGCGATAACCAGCGCGCGATTGAGCGCAACGACAGGCGAACCGGTCAAGGCATACAGCGCATGATAGAGCTGCACTTCCGGCATCCAATGAGTGCGGCCGGAACGACGACGCTCGACATGTGCCGACTGCAATGCCGCTTCCAGTTGATAACGACCCACACGACCGAAAGTGGCGGCATTTTGTAGCCGCATTTCGGCCTCATCGATCATGCACGCATCCCACAAGGACATATCTTGTTCGCCCAACGGCACATAATCCCCTTGCGCATTTCGGCGCGCGCGCCTACGCGCTTCGGCATACAGCATGCAAGCGAGAAGACCGAACGCCTCCGGCTCGTGCGGCATCAGGTCCGTGAGCAATCTGGCGAGAAAAAGTGCTTCATCGGCGAGATCGCGACGAAGCAGATCGGCGTCATCCGGATCGCTCCAGCCTTCCGTAAAGGTCGCGTAGATAGCATCGAGCACACCTTCCAGCCGGCCGGCCAATTCGTCGCGTTCGGGTATCGCGAAAGGAATGCCGGCTTGGCGGATTTTCTGTTTCGCGCGCCCCAACCGCTTCGCCATCGCATCGGGCGATGCCAGAAACGCCGAAGCGATGGCTTTTGCGTCAAGACCCAAGACGGTCTGCAGCATCAAAGGTGCGCGAACGGCGATATCGATCGCGGGGTGCGCGCAAGCAAAGAGCAACGCGAGGCGCCGGTCGGGAATCGCTGCGTCGCCTGCAGTCTCCGCGAACTCCGTTTGCGTCTGCGTCATGACTCGCAATTGCGCCGCAACGACATCGCCGCTGTGGCGGCGGCGCGCGCCATCAATGCCTTTGCGACGCGCAACCGTCATCAACCACGCCTCCGGATTGGCGGGGCACCCGTTGACGGGCCAATCCGCAAGCGCCGCAGCGAATGCATCCGACAGCGCGTCCTCGGCCGCCGACACATCACGCATGTCGGCGGCCAGATAAGCGACCAGCTTGCCGTAGCTGCGGCGCGCCACGGCATCGGCCGTCACGCGCGCCGGCGTTTCAGCCGTCACACCGGATAACTCCACACCGGCCGCACTTCGATGGTGCCGTGGCTTGCGCCGGGGCAACGCGCCGCCCAGCCAAGGGCCGCATCCAGATCGGAGACATCGATGAGGTAGTAGCCGCCAAGCTGCTCCTTGGAGTCCACATAGGGACCATCCAGCACCTGCGATTTACCGGACACCATGCGCACGGTGGTCGCCGTGCCGACATCTTGCAGGCGATTGGAGCCCACCCATACGCCGGCTGCTTTCAATGCCTCCGTATAAGCGCCGTAGGCCGCTACACCACGTTCCTGTTCGGCCTTCGACATCTGGTTCCAGCCGCTTTCTTGCGCATAGAGCATGAGTAGGTATTGCATCGGGATTCTCCGTTAGAGGTGTGGCGGGCAGCATGCGCCGCCACTCCGATGACGCACGGACCATGGCGAATTGGACATCCATGCTACCCAAAAGAGCGGGCGCGATGCCTTTGCCTTGATTTGCAATGCGGGCCTGTACCGCAGCCAGATCCGCGATCCACGGAAACTTCACATGGCTCCGAGCCGACCCCTTAATATCTCCAGGACAACGGGCAACCACGGGATTGAGAGAGCCATGCACACCATCATGACGAAAGTACGCCCACTCATCGGTTGGCTCACCGTGGCGTGTTTCCTGATTTTCGGAAAGCTATGGATGGCGGGCCTCGACCATCACGCGATGGCGTTCGGCCTGTTTGTATGGCTTTTCCTCGTCATCATCTACGTGGCATTCGGCGTCGTACATGAGGCCGAAACGCTCGCTGACATGCTGGGAGAGCCGCTGGGCACGCTGGTGCTCACGCTCTCTATCGTAGTCATCGAGGTGGTATTGATCTCCGCAGTCATGCTGGGCTCGGAAGGCAACGCGACGTTGGCTCGCGACACCATGTACTCCGTGTTGATGATCGTGCTCAACGGAGTCGTGGGGCTGGGCCTGCTGATGGGCGGTATCCGGCACTACGAGCAGTCCTACAACCTGAAAGGCGCGTCGGCGTATCTCTCGGTCATCATTCCGCTGACAACCATCGCCTTGGTGTTGCCGGATTTTACGACATCCACCGCCGACGGCTCGCTATCGCCGACGCAGGCGCTGATGTTCTCGCTGCTGACCATCGGCCTGTACGGAATTTTCCTATGGCTTCAAACAGGCCGGCACCGCGGTTATTTTGTCGCGCCGGATGCGCAGCCTATCGATGCCAAGGAGATGGCGCATAAGCGTCCATCCGCCGTGGACAAAAAGGGGCTAGTCGTTCACTTCATCATGTTGCTGCTGAACATCCTTCCCATCGTTATTCTCTCCAAGAGTCTGGCCGGCATTCTCGACTACGGCATTGCGGCCACGGGTGCGCCGGCAGCACTGGGCGGCATTGTCATCGCCACACTGGTCTTTGCGCCCGAAGGCATCTCGGCGCTGATCGCCATCCGGGCAGACCGGCTGACACGAGCCGTCAACTTGTGCCTCGGCGCCGTGACATCCACCTTGGGGCTTACCGTTCCCGCCGTGTTGGCCATCAGCCTGTACACGGGTAAGCCCGTATTGTTGGGCCTGCCGTCCTCGGGCATTGTCCTGCTGGTTTCAACGCTTATTCTAAGTTCGATCACCTTTTCGAACTCGCGCACGACGATGCTCGAAGGCGCCGTTCATCTCTCGCTGTTCGTCGTGTTTCTGGTGCTGGTTTTCAGCCCTTAATGGGCAAACAAACCAAGATCGATGGCATTCGCCATGGCTTTGTATCCCGCATCGCTCGGATGCAGATGATCGCTACTATCGAACGCGGGGAGGAAACGATTGGGGTGCGCGGGATCACGAACCGACGCGTCGAAGTCGATGACCGCATCGAATGCACCGCCGGTGCGGATCCATGTGTTGACCGTCTTGCGTTTGGTCTCGGCCGCTGAGGTGTAATACGGCCAATCGACGCCGCTAAAGGGGGTCAGCGTGGCGCCATATACCTTTATGCCCTTGGCGTGCGCGCGGGTAATCAAGGTCTTCATGCCGTCGATGATCTGCTGAGCGGATACCTCGTCCTTAGTGGTCTGAGGCGCATTGGCGGCGCCGATATCATTGATACCTTCCAGCAACACAATCCAATGCACGCCAGGCTTGTCCAGTGCGTCGCGGTCGAAGCGCGAAAGCGCGCCCGGACCCAGGCCATCGTTCAATATGCGATTGCCGGTGATGCCCGCATTGACTACCGCGATGGACGCCAGTCGAGGATTCGCCTGCAAGCGAGATGCCAGTACATCGGGCCAGCGATGGTTTGTATCCGGCGTTGAGTTGAATCCATCGGTGATGGAGTCGCCAAACGCAACCAACGCGCGCGCGGAGGGAGCAGTTGCTACCTCAACGTCAGTCAGAAAGATTCGACTGCTGATCACTTCGCTGCCGGGCAGTTCAACGGCAGCCGTCGCGTCACCGCTCTCCGTCAGATAAGCAGTGGCCATCCCCGTGGTGTGAATGGTCGAGGGGCTGGCGTTCGCAGGCAGGTACATGCTGATTGCCAACTCCTGCAAGGGCGCCACTTGCATGACCACCGGATCACTCAGCACGCTTTCGCCTTTGGCAACGGTGACAGTCGGCTTGCCATCGAATGTCAACGTGCGATCGCTGCCCGGCAGGATCGCCGATTCCTTCGCATGCAACGCAACGTGCACCGGCCCGATCGTAACCGGCCCGGTGCCGTCTAAGTTGGAAAGACGGATGCGCACACTCGATCCACCGACGCTCGTGCGTATGATCTGGCGCACGGTCTGCGCCGAGAAAACGGGGCCGGCCGCGTCGGGCGCGGCTGCCCACGTGTCGATCCAATGCACATCCGCTGTGGATTTGGCGCATGCCACAACAGCCATCGAACAAAGCAACACGCCGAGCATCGCCCGCTTCACGGTCCAACAATGCATACGTCATTCCTTGTCACAGGTTGAATGCGAAAGCGCCCAGCCCGTGAGCGCGCGATAACACGATGTCCGTGCGTTCACGTCGAAGTAAAACCTCGTGTGTCGACAATCGACAGCAATCTAGTCCTGGGCGACGGACCGGAATATGTGCCGATCGTCACATCGCCTATCGCATCGCTTTGCTCAACTACGGAAGAACAGATAGACGGCGCTATACGGGACGCGAACCTCGTTGCCTGCGTGGCCGGCATCGCAGCCGCTCGCCGGTGCTACGCCACCCTCGGTGCGGGTGCGTACGATGTATTGAACATTCGTCATCTCGCCGTTGCCGCTATGCGACTTGGCTTGCAACACGATCCACGCGATGGCGCCCGCATTGGGCGAAGGCGAAACATTCAGCGGCTCGCCAACGACGACGCTGCCGTCGCTGGCCTGCCAACTGGGTCCGGCAAAATGTTTGCCGATGACGTTGCCCTTGGCATCGTGCAAGCTGGCATCCGGTGCTTTCAAGCTCCATGCGTAGCCATCGTTGGATGCTTTGCAGGTGTAGATCTGTACACCCTTGCCGAACGCTTCGATGGCCGGCGGCTTCGCGGATTGACTCTGCGCATGGGCCAGCGAGGTAGAGGCCACAAGCACAAGAAGAGCGCTTATCAATGCTTTTTGCACGGTATTCTCCATTTAAGTATCTGCATCTGCAGCGGTAACCATCGACTATCTTATCGGCGAGATATGAAAGATTGCGCGGCATGGGTCTATCTGCCATCGGCTTGTGTGCGCTCGCATGCCTGGCCGTACTCCAACAGGCACTCCATTTCGCCTCGCGCATTGGTAACATCATGAATCGCATTGCATTTACCAATCGGCCGTCGGCCGGATGAACCGAGCCCCACGCGAAGTGACGTCTTGAATAAACCTACACGCAATTTGTCATAGACTCCGTCCACGGCGATCGGTAACGACGTGCCAGATTTTGTAGTCGTTGTGCGGTGTCGCCTTACGGACTTACATCTTCGCAAGCATTCGAGACTGGCCCGATGCATGCGACAAACGTTGCACTGAGGAGGGTACGTTGATGACTCGCACCTCTCGAATTCCGCTATACAAACAGCTCGTTATGATAGGCGTTGCCATCGCCATTGTTGCACCTTCCTTCCCGGTGCAGGCACAACACTACCGTCAGGGCCACGGCTATCGCAGGCCGCCCCCGCCCCGCCACTACGATCGCCGCGGCGGCGGCGGCGGCAATGGTGGTGCCATTATCGCCGGAGCCCTACTGGGCGTGGTCGCTGGTGCCGCCATAGCCAACTCCAACGCTAGTGCGGCACAACCACCTCCGGGCGTGGTTTACACGCAAGCGCCCCCGCCACCGCCGCCAGGCGTGGTCTATTACGACAATGGGCCTTAGAACGGGTATTGAATGCCACCTCGCGCCTTTTTCAGGCCGTCGTCGATCCGCACTCATGAATCGGAGCTTCGCATCATGAAAAACGCTATTCGTAAGGCTGCCGTACCCCTCATGTTTTCGCTTGCCGCCTTCGCGGGCGCTGCGATGGCACAGCAAACATCGCCGGCTCCCGCTACCGCATCGTCCTCCGCGGCGCCCGCTGCGACCAAGACCCATGCGCAGCGGCGCGCTGACGCCGTGGAACAGCGCATCAACGATATGCACACACAGTTGAAGATTACCGATGCGCAGTCCACGCAGTGGGATGCCTACGCACAAACCATGCGTGACAACGCCACCAAAGCGGGCAGCGCCTTCCGTAATCGCGCGCAAAAAATGTCGTCGATGAATGCCGATGACGTCATGAAGTCTTACGCCGAGCTCGCGCAAATGCATGCGGACGATATGCAAAAACTGTCGTCCAGCTGGAGTGCCTTGTACGCGGTACTTTCCCCGGATCAAAAACAGGCTGCCGATGACCTGTTTCACAATCGGGCGGCAAGACCGCATTCGATGGCGCGCAAGCAGAAAGGCGGCGGTAAACCCGCAAGCGCTTCATCTTCTGCGACCACTCCAAGTAACTGACGCCTCGTTGTAGCAGCCGTCAAAAGCAGCAAGAGGCCAGAGACAATCCGGATGCGTGCCCGGATCCGTCTCTGGCCTTTTGGTTATCGCTCGTCGCAAAAAAGTACCGCATAAAGCGGTAAATCGGGACTCGCACCCCGTTTATCGCGAATCGACGCAGTGCAAAATCTATCCATTACGCCGGAGTAGATTCGAAAACCCGTACTCGGAGGGCCGCCATGGCGACAGAAGGCAATGTTGTGCTTGCTGATGGCAGGACCATGACGTTTGCCCAGTACGGTGCGCCTGAGGGTAAGCCGGTTTTCTACTTTCACGGCGCACCATCGTCGCGACTGGAACCGCTGCTGATTGGCGATGAGGTGTTTTCCCGGCTTGGCTTGCGCATCATCGCGCCAGATCGGCCTGGCATGGGTCGTTCGGATTTCCAACCGCATCGCCGCTTTTCCGATTGGCCCATCGATGTGATGGCACTTGCCGATACATTGGGAATTGGCGCGTTTTCCGTCCTGGGCAACTCCGGCGGCGGTGTCTATGCCGCCGCTTGCGCAGCCAGAATTCCTGAGCGACTGCACAGCGTTGCTATCGTCTCGGGCGCATGGCGCATGGACGAGCCTGGGACGCTTGCCAATCTACCCTTCATGAATCGACTGACCTGGCTACTGGCAAGGCATGCGCCAACGCTGCTGCGCCTGCTGCTAAAAAGCATGGGCGCAGGGGCAGGCAGCGATTTATCGCAACTTAAAACCCGCATTCCGGCCCCTGATTACGATGCGTTCGAAAGGCAGGGACGTTACGAAACCTTCGGCTACGCGCTGCGTGAATCCCTTCGACAGGGCACGAAGGGGCCGGCGTGGGATATGCGTCTGTATGCACACCCCTTGGATGTCCGCCTGCAGGATATTCGGATGCCATTGCATATCTTTCATGGCGTGAAGGATGCAAATGTTCCCATTGCCCTCATCCGCGACATGGTGGCGATGCTTCCCACGGCAAAACTCGTCGCTTATCCGCATGACGCCCATCTCTCAACGTTATGCAATCACTTCGATGAGATCGCCCGCGTATTGGTGGAGGGATAGGCCACGCCCTGGGGGCCCTATCGTGGCGCCTGGCAGCGCGCTAAGCTGGCCCTGCCCGGCTCCCCGCTGTCCGCTGTCCGCCGGCATTCCGACATCGACATCCACGCACCAGGAGGAAGAGCCATGGCTTTCTCTGCACGTGTTTCTCGCGACGTCATCGCACAGATCAACGTTACGCCCTTGGTTGACGTACTGTTGGTGCTGCTGATCATTTTCATGATCACGTCGCCCGTCGTGACCCACAAAGCGACAATGGACCTGCCGCACCCCTCTTCGAAACCCATCCTCGAACACCCCGGTCCCATCCATCTGGCCATCCACGAAGATGGCACGCTGTATTGGAATGACACACCGATCAGCCAGAGCCAGCTGCGTACGCAACTGAGCATTGCCGCGACCGCATCGACTCAACCTGTTCTTGAGATCGATGCCGCTGACGGTGTGGCTTATGAAGCCGTAGCTCGCGCATTGACCGAGGCCAAAGCGCAGGGACTGGCCAGCATCGACATGCTCGGCGAACGCTAAGAAAACGGCGAGGCGTACTGCAAACAGGGGTTGCCACGATTCGTGGCGCCCTTGCAGTACGCGTGCCATCGCACTGCGCGAGCACGTATGGCAGTCCGTATAATGGACGCATGCACAACCACTCCTTCTCACCGCCCTCAACACTGTTCAGCGCCTTACAGCACGATGGCTTTTCGTTTGTCACAGCAGATGTCATGCGTCCTTTGTTGGAATCGGCAGGCGATTTATCCGACTGGACCGCTTTTGCCGATAGCTGGAATCAATTAGGTCCAGATCCGTACCTTGCCGCAAAAGGACGTTTTCTCCGACGGCGCCACGCCACGTTTACCGCCAGCGCGCATGGCCCTGTCGCACCGGCGACACACCAGGCGCACTACCAGACATTGCAGTACAACGCCTTGCAAGGCGATATCCAGCGGTGGTTCGAACCTGTCGAACCGAGCGTGGCAAGCGGCGCCAGCCTGCGCACGATCCTCACGTTCTGCAACGCATTCTTCGGATCGCTAGCACCCACCGTGCAGCATTGGCATGTAGAAGTGCATCAGTTCCGCATTGAAGCCAGCATCGATGCTGCCGGCGAACCGACACCGGAAGGCAGTCATCGCGACGGCGTCGATTTTGTGCTCGTGTTGCTGATAGACAGACACAACATCGCCAGTGGTACAACAACCATTCATACCCCCGACGGGCAAGCACTCGGCCACTTCACGCTCACCCATCCTCTTGATGCCGCACTCATCCATGACCCGCGCGTTTTTCACGGCGTGACAGCGGTAACCCCGCTGGTTCCCACGGAGCCGGCACATCGCGACGTCTTGGTCGTGACGTTTCGGGCCGAGCCGTAAAACAACGTCTGACGATTAGGGCTTGGCTTGCTTCACGTTACGGCTTGCCTTCCACGCCATCAAACGCTCCTGAATATACCGATCGTAGTCGTAACCCGTTTCGAGTTTGGGCGACGGGCGATGCGTGCCGTCGTTGGCATCGGGCACCGGCAAGCGCGAAACCAGGTCGGCGTACACTTCCTGCAGATGCGAGGGACGATTTCCCGCCGGATTAGCGCCGCTCGATATCGGCACTACCACGCCGGCTAATGGATCGTCAGTACGTGCTGTCGTAAGACTGAGCACCGCACCCACATCCGGAGCCGCGGCATCCCGCTTCGTCAACGCGGAGATTCCCCAACGCAACTCGGCGGTCTTGAGAATGGATGTGTGATCGAAGGGCATCGAGCCATCCGGCACGCGAAATACCGTGCCTGCCGGAATCAGCGGCGAAATCAGGACTGTTGGAACGCGCGGACCGAAGCGCGTGAAGTCGAACCCATATTCGCCCACCGAAGCATCGGGCGGTATAGCACCCGATGGCGGCGGAACATGATCGTAACAACCGCCGTGTTCGTCATACGTCACGATCAGTAACGTTTCATTCCACAGCGGACTGTTGCGCAAGGCATAGTAAACATCGTGAATGAATTGCTCGCCGAGTGCGACATCGTAGTTGGGATGTTGGCTGTTGCCCTTCGAGCCCCAGCTGGGTTCTAGAAACGTGTACGAAGGCAGCGTGCCAGCCTTCGCCGCAGCTTGGAAATCGGGAAACGTTCCGAAATAACTATCCGCCAGGCTGGATAAATCGGAGAAGGTCATGCGCGTCAATGGATCGGCGTCATAACCGTAGATGGCCCAGCTGATGTTCTTTTGAGTCAACGCGGCGTATAGGGTCGGCGCCGTGAAGGACTTGGTTTTATCGTCCATATGGCCTTGCGAAGTCGCCGCATGGACAAAGGCACGGTTAGGCAACGTCTCCGTCGGCACCGAGCCATACCAGTAGTCGCATACCGCAAAACCGCGCGCCAAGGCTGACAGCACCGGCAATGTGTCCGGCGTATGCATCGCCATGATGTCGTTGGCGACGGTGCCGGCGAGAATCGAATAGTTCTCCTTGCCTTCCCAACCCAAGGTATAAGAAAAATTGCTGATAAAACCCTTGTTGGTAGCCACCGGAGGCGTCGGCGGCGTGTTGCTGCCGAACAACTGTGCATTGGTTGCCGTGTAACCTTCTCCGGGGTCGGCGCCCGGCAAAAAATACGTATTGCTTGCGCCGCCCTGAATCTTGGATACGGTCACCGGCTCGTTACCGCTCGTACCGGGATTGGATTCCTTGCCGGTCAAGCCTGCGAATGGCTGACCGGCTGGCGAAACGTTACCCGCATCGGTATAGAGAAAACCGAGCATGTGATCGAAAGAGCGGTTCTCCAGCATGAGTACGACGATGTGATTGATCGTCGACAATGAGTTGGCTTTCGTAGACATGTCAGGCTGCCCTCTGTCCCTGGGAGATAAGGTCGCATTTCGCCACGTCGCCTGTGGTGATTCCATCAACGACGGCCGTGCTCGATAAATTAACGGGTCACTGTGACAGTTAAAGCCCTCTGGTCCAGCAGCCACCAGAGCTTCTTTCGAGTGCTGAATATTGTTGAGATAGCGCGAAGGCTAATGTCCTCGCCCTTCCTACTTGTTGTTCGTCCGACATCTTCGCTTCGTTTCTTTCAGGTCTCATCGAGATAAGGCGCCATGATGTCGGCCAACCAATCCATGAAAATCTGCACTCGCGCGGAAACATTTCGTCGCTGCGCAAAGAGCAGTGAGACCGGCATGGGCTCCGCCCGATACTGCGGCAGCACCTCAACCAGCGCCCCGTCCTGGATCATTTGCCAAACACCCGCTTGGGGCACCTGGACAATGCCTAGCCCCGCAAGACAACCGGCCTCGTAAGCTTCGACACTGTTGACGGTGAAGACG
>JAATFF010000105.1 GCA_015655335.1 Lysobacterales bacterium
AAGCCGTTGCCCCAGGTATCGGCGAGCGCGCCAGCGCCGATGCTCGGTGTCATCGTTGCCGCCCATAACGAAGCGGCAGTGCTGCCGATCACGCTTCGTGCGCTCCTTGCTCAGACCAACGTGCCGGCACAAATTATTATCGCCGACGATGGTTCGACCGATGGCACGGCGGCGCTCCTTACCAGTCAGTTCGGGCTGGTCGATCCGGGCGTCGGAAATCTGAGCGAGCCCAGTGCCACGCATGCTGCACTGCGCTGGCTGCGTCTGCCGCATGGTGGCAAGGCGCGCGCGCTCAATGCGGCGATGCTCGTCATGGATGCCGATATCGTGATGACGGTCGACGGCGACACGCTGCTCGAACCGGAAGCATGTGCGGCCATGTCGCGCGCATTCGCGGCGTTGCCAAAGATGGTGGCCGCTGCGGGTTTGTTGTCACCGGTGTGCAGTCGCACGGTGAGCGGTCGCTTTTTTCAGTGGTTTCAGACGTACGAGTACATTCGAAATTTTATTTCTCGCTACGCTTGGACGCGTGCGCATGGCCTTCTTCTTATATCGGGTGCCTTTGCATGCTTTCGACGAGAAGCGGTGCTGACGGTCGGCGGTTTCGATCCGGATTGTCTCGTCGAGGACTATGAGCTCATTCACCGGCTACGCCGCTACTCTCTCGATCGTGGTCTAGGTTGGGATGTGCGTGTGATAGGCGGCGCGAAGGCACGCACAGACGCGCCGAGTACGTTGTCCAGTTTTCTGCGACAGCGGCGACGCTGGTTCGCGGGGTTCCTGCAGACGCAGTATTGGTATCGCAGCATGATCGGCAATCGGCGCTACGGCGCACTTGGCACGTTGATGCTACCCGTCAAGGCGTTCGATACCGTGCAGCCGCTCTACGGGCTGACTGCATTTGGGTTGCTGCTTGCTTTCTTGTTTGGCGGCCGATTTACGATCGTGCTTCCAGTGCTGGCGATCATTCTCGCCAAGATCGCCATCGACTTGGCGTTCCAGACATGGTCGCTCTATCTGTATCGACGCTGGAGCGGCGACCGTAGCAGCTCAAGCTTCGGCATGGCACTGTGCGCGTCGATCCTGGAGCCATTCTCGTTCCAGCTGATGCGCCACGGCGGCGCCGCGCTCGGCTGGCTGTACTTCCTGCTTCGGCGCAACGAATGGGGCGCGCAACGTCGGGAAGGAATTAACTCAATAGGTAATCCATGAGCCGATAAGTCAGCTGTGTCGTCTATGCCGCGCTGGTAGGGGTTTATGTCACGAATGGAAGCGGGCGAAGGGGCACACGTGATTGAATCGATTGCTGGCATGTTTTGATGCGCGATTCAACATAGTTTGTCCGCCTTCTAGGGCGAGGAAGTGGCCCTATGTCTCACTGGTCGTGGAGAGTAATCAAATGTCCGCATCCGACATCGCGTTCCAATGCGTGAAGGCTTCGTTTTGGACAATAAATGGATTTGTAACGATTTCCTTAGCTTGCGGGTGAGGCGACGGGGCTGCCATGGATTCGTTCCTTGACTCGGCAATTCGCGCGGCGTAAGAGGAGAAGTGCCTAACCGTCACAAGGAGAGGGACATGCGAGTACTACTGTTTCCCGTCCTGATCGTCGCGTTGCTGAGCAGTACGAGTGTTGTTGCCGGCGGGCCGACAACGCTTGGCTACACGAATAACCGCAATATCGAGCCGGTGCTGGTAAGGGTGAATGCCCAAGGCATGGTTACCGACGTCGTGCCAGCTTATAAGCTTTCGCCCGAGCTCACGCGCTTGCTGCGCGTCAACTTGAACGAAATGATCCATACGCCTGCCACCAACAAAGATGGCAAACCGGTGTCCACCCAGTTCGTCATCAACGTGGCCTTGCAGGTCGAACCGCGTAGCACGGGCGACTACGACGCCCATTTCGTTTACGTCTCGGCCATTCCCATACCGCTCGGCACATGGTTCTGGTCACGCGACCCCTTTGGCCAGCTGGGATTGGCCAGTCCGAACATTTTGTCGAGCTACCCCGGTTCCACCGGCTCTACCCCGACCTTTTCGGCTGTTCCCATGTTCAGCGCCAATACCTCGTCGTCCTCGAGCGGTGGGCACTCGAGCGGCGGGCACTCGCATTAGGAATGCGCTGATTAGCCTTAGCACTAACGGCATCATGCTCAAAAGGTTCGTAGATTGTCGTGCGTCTTGCTCAGACTAATTGTCTGGGCAAGACGCGCGCGGCGATACGGGTCGTCAGAAAGACTAGGGCGCTTGCAAGTCATTGCTCATCGATGTCCTCTATGCCAGACCGATGGCCACAACAGGGGTCGGAGCGTGAATCTCAATGTCCGCTTTCGACGGCGCGCATTCTTCCGACTCCCATCAGCTTTTGCGACGAGTTATCCAAATTCAGGCCCGTGCCCCCAAAGCTCGCTCCATGGCTTGCGCATGGGGCCGCATACAAAGATATCGGGGTGATACTGGCTTTCTTCATTGATTACGCCCCAAGCGTTAACCGAATGGCCCGCGAGGCGGCAATCGGTGAAAAGCTCATCGGCGCGCTCATGCGAACTTCCCAACACGATGATGGTGCTGGGTGGTGTTTGCGGATAGCCACGTAACCATCCGGAATTGATGGCGGTGATCGGCGCGGGCAAGTGATACTTCTGCCCGAGCAGGGCGATGGCGCCGTACTCGCCATAGTTCCCCACCACAATGCCCAGATGGGCTTGCTGTTCGGCCGGCAGCGCATCACGAATGGCAGCAACCTGCGCGGCAAGTTCATTCCAGCCGATTTCTTCACGTAGATCGCTGTTCTTCTGAAGCGCGAAGTCTCGCAATGGACCGCTTGATGCGAGCGGCACGATGCAAAGCGTCGCATAGAGGCCGATAGCGGAAATACCCGTAAATAGCAGCGTGGCAATGCCAACACGCCATGCGGGACGCATGGTATGCAACCATCGTTCTCCGATAACCGATCCCATGGCCAGCAGCATGGGATAGGCACCGCCGGTGTAATAGAAACGCCCCTGCGCAAACAGGAACAGCAGCAGCGGTACCGCATACATCCAGGCAAGCATGCGATAGCGGCGATTGCTGAAGTACGCGACCAGACCTGCAAGCCAGACAGGCGCGGCAAACAGGTTGGCGTTCATGAGGAATTGGTCGCGCAGGAAACCGTCCGCGCGCCCTTCATCTACGTCGCGCGCGTGGATACCTTGCAGGAAATGGTAGGAAATGAAGTCGTGTCTGATGAGCCACGCCAGGTTCGGCGCAAACAGGAGTAGCGCGATGGCGCCACCGGCCCAGAACCAGCGATTCGTCATATATCGCCGTGCGTCGGTGAGCAGCATCCCCACTAACACGCCAGCGAGCTCGAACGCGATCGAATACTTCGTCTGCAGGCCAAGACCGGCGAGTATGCCAATCGCCACCCACCAGCGTGGCTCGTCGTCACGCATCAGGCGAATCACACACCAGGCGATAAGCACCCACCACAACAGATCGAATGAGGAATACTGGAATTCCGTCGCCCAGAACATCGGCAATGGCGACAGCGCTACCGCGATCGCCGTAAAGATTTGCGCTAGCCGGCCACCACCAAGATCGCGGGCCATAAGGCCGCTGACCACAATCACCAGAACTTGGGCCAGCACCGAAAACAGCCGCAGCCCCACGAGCGACAGACCAAACACCTTCAGACTTAGATGTTCCAGTGCAGCGGTCAATGGTGGGTACGGCACAAAGCCCCAATCCATATGCTGCGCATCACTCAGGAATTGCAATTCATCCCGGTGAAAGCCGTACTGCCCGTTGGTCAACATGTGGGCTGCACCGAAGAGCAGGGCAATGACAAGCACTGGCATGATGCTCAGCTGCGAGCGAGGAGCGGCCGTTGGAGCCTTGAGCAGATCGCGGCTGTGCACGATGAAGTTCCCCGGGGTTGTTGAACCGACATAGTCCCTTATCAGGGGTTACTGAGCTAAGTGAATTGGGATGGATTGACGTGGCTCAGGGACGATTCGAGGGCTGATAGGGACTAGCGGTGGCTTCTCCACGGTTGTCTCGGGCGTCGTGTCAGATTCGTCGACCGGCTGAAATCGAAACCCAAAGCAGGCCCTGAATGCGCGCGTTGACCGAGTTGAACCGTAGTGGAGGGCGCTCCGGCTTTCTCCAAGCCGAAACTTAGGGAGCTTTGATTCCCAATGTTTGATGGCCTGTTTAGGGTGGCCGCTTGTGACCCGAAGCACACCTCGATTTGAAGTCAGGTGTCCGGGGTAGTCGTGGAGTCTGAGATGCAGTTCGCGGGGTTCTTACTTCTATTACAAGGTGGCGCTCATGTGTCCTTGATTGGCATATGGATCACATGCACGACGCTTATCTTGAGGTTGCGGGAGACCTAGGGCCACTCCGCTTTAATTGATTTCTTTAGCGGCTTTTCGAGCTTATCTACTCCGATTACTCTATATCCCGGCTCGTTACACCGCCTTGTAGAGAGCCGCCGTGCCACCATCGTCCGCGTCTATTGCAAAGGAGCAAGCAAATGGCAGTTAAGTCGATCTTGGTGCTATGCCTGTTTCTCTTGATGACTAATCCGGGTGAGGCGGCGCCTGCTGTGCCCGCCGGACACGTCACCGGCGTAGGCGGCGTGTTTTTCAAGGCGAAAGATCCGAAGGCACTTGCGACGTGGTATCGCGACGTACTGGGGCTTCCGGTGGAAGCTTGGGGCGGTGCAGCGCTACGCTACGACGCGCCAAAACACCCTCAAGTGCTGGCCTGGAATGCATTCCCTACGTCGACGAGCTACTTCGCGCCATCGACCGGTGCGTTCATGATCAACTACGCAGTCGATGATATGGACGCTTTACTTGCGCGATTGCACGCAAAAGGCGTTGCAGTTCTGAAGCGCGACGACAACGATCCCAACGGCCGCTTCGCGTGGATCCTAGATCCCGAAGGCAACAAGATAGAGCTTTGGGAGCCGAAACGTTAAGCACCTTCTCATCGGCCAACAAACTAGCTGCGATGTATGGGCGCGTGGCGGATCATGTCGATATCAGCCAGAACTACATCGAACACGGTGTCCACGTTGGGTGGGCATCAGATACTGTCGAACGTTTTCGGCATTGTGTTGCGTTCACCGGCTGAAATCGCAACCCGAAGCGGACGTTGCCGTTATTTTTGAAGTAGTGAGGAGCACGATGATCGAGGCGGGGGGAAGTCTTGGTATCGAGGCGTTGCATACTTACTGGGCTTGCCAATGCGCGCCAGGATCTGCTGCGCCGCTACCGCAGGATGTCGTGAAGACGTTGCTGGCTGGCTTGCGGCTTAACGTGCTGGAAACGCTGCGTTATTTGCACCATCAGCGGCCAAGTTATGCGCAATTCGAAGCCTGGGTATGGGAGCGCAATGGCGGCGAACTGAAAGAAGCCTCGCTGAATCGCTTGCGGCGTGCGCTAGCAGGCGAGACCGTCGGTGCCGAAGTCGGCAATCTCGACCGCGTCGAAGGCCTGAGTGCGGACGACCTTGCACACTGGCACGAGCATGGCTACGTCATCCTGCGCAACGCGGTCAGCCCGGAAGCGGCGGAAATCGCAGAGATGGCCATCTACAATTTTTTAGGGATGGACTGCGACGACCCGAAGTCTTGGTATCGCGAATCGCTGAACCATTCCATCTGGGTGCCGCTACTGCGGCATCCGGCGCTGGTAGCCAATCGTCGCGCGCCCCGTATTCATAAAGCCCATGCCCAATTGTGGGGACGCGAAGATCTGTGGGTAACCATCGACCAAGGCGGATTTAATCCGCCGGAGCGCGACAACTGGCGCTTTCCCGGACCACATTTGCACTGGGACGCCACGCTCGCCGAGCCGCACTGCTTTGATTTGCAGGGCATCCTGTATCTGGCCGACGTTGCTGAGGACCAGGGGGCATTCAGCTGCGTGCCAGGCTTTCATCGCACGCTGCAGCAGTGGCTAAAAAGCGTCCCTCCAGGCGTGAGTGTGAATAATCACGCAAGGCGCACCTTGACGATGAAGCCGGTTGCCGCAAAGCGCGGCGACATGATCATCTGGCATCACCTGCTGCCGCATGGCAGCAGCCCGAACCATGCACAACGACCACGCGTCGCGCAATATATGTCGCTGCGGCCCACGCGCTTTGCCTACACCGAGGAATGGAAGTCTTGATTGCGATGGCTTCGCTGCCGTTGTCATGCGTCTAAGGTTCGCTTCCGACCCAAAACAGACACCCTCATAGCCGGCAAGGTGCTGCCGCAGAAT
>JAATFF010000137.1 GCA_015655335.1 Lysobacterales bacterium
GAAGTGGAGCGGTTGTTCCGACGCTTGAAGGGTTTTCGTCGCGTCTTTTCCCGATTCGATAAGCTGGATATCGTGTTTCTTGGCTTCGTCCATTTTGCGCTCATCGTCGATGGGCTTAGGTGGTAGTGTTAACACGCCCTAAGATGATGGATGATTATTATTTGGCGATCACAAGGTAGGCACCAGGTTCGAATCCATCGCTCATAGACGCGCTACGAGCTGCCGCGTCATGTTCATCCGCAGCGGGTCACCAAGTGCAGTTCAACGCGGCGCATCGAAGTCCATTGCGAATATAGGCGGGATGCTGCCGGACACTGTGCACCATGACCTGACGAGCTTTCGATCATTGGCGCGCGCTCATGGCGCTGTAAAACAAAAAAAGGCCGGCATGATGCCGGCCGTTTTTGTATTCCTTGGTGATAATAGAGCTTACTTTGCTGGTCGCTGCTTCAATCCACGATCGATCAGCATCGGCTCGATGACCGGATCCTTCCCGCGCCAGTCTTTGTAGAGTTTGGACAGCTCCACGGAGTTACCGCGGGACAAGACCATGGCGCGGAAGCGATCACCGTTTTCGCGGGTCAGGCCGCCGTGGTCCTTGAAGCCTTCGAACGCATCGTCCGCCAGCATCTGCGTCCACAGGTACGCGTAGTAACCGGCCGAGTAGCCGTTGCTCCAGATATGCAGGAAGTAGCTCGAACGATACCGCGGGGGCACGTAGCTCAGATCCACGCCATCCTTCTTGAGCGACGCGGTTTCGAAGGCATCGGCATCTTGCTTCGGTGCGTCGGCGCCGAGCATGTGCCAGTTCATGTCGAGCATCGCCGCGGCGACTAGCTCGGTCATGTCGTAGCCCTTGTTGAACAAACCGGCCTTCTTGATTTTGTCCACGAGCGGCTGCGGCATGGGTTCGCCGGTCTTGTAGTTCTTCGCATAGTTGGCGAATACCTTCGGATCGGTCGCCCAGTGCTCGTTGAACTGCGACGGGAACTCGACGAAATCGCGAGCCGTTTGCGTGCCAGACAGCGTTGGGTATTGCTCGTCAGAGAACAATCCGTGCAGACCATGGCCGAATTCGTGGAACATGGTGACCACATCATCCATCGACAACAGCGCCGGCTGACCGGCGGCAGGCTTGGTGAAGTTGGCGACATTGTAGATCACCGGCTTCGTGCCGAGCAGCTTGGACTGACCGACGAAGTTGTCCATCCACGCGCCACCGTTCTTGTTGTCGCGCTTGAAGTAGTCACAGTAGAACAAAGCAAGCGACTTGCCGTCCTTGTCGAACACTTCGAACACGCGCACGTCCGGGTTGTAGACCGGAATGTCTTTGCGTTCTTTGAAGGTCAGGCCGTAGAGCTGATTGGCGGCGTAGAACACACCGTTTTGCAGCACGTTATCCAGCTCGAAGTACGGCTTGATCTGCGAGTCGTCGAGATCGTACTTGGCCTTACGCACTTCTTCGGCGTAATGCTCCCAATCCCACGGTTCGAGCTTGAAGGTGGGCTGCTTGAGCGCGGCCTGATCCTTATCGATCTGCTTCTGGATATCGGCGGCTTCGACCTTGGCACGTGCTACGGAGGCAGGAGCAAGCTTGCCCATGAAGTCCATCACCGTTTCGGGCGTCTTGGCCATCTGGTCTTGCAACGTCCACGTGGCAAAGTTCGGGAAGCCGATCAGCTTGGCTTCCCGCGCGCGCAGCTGGGCGAGGCGTTCGATGATGTCGCGCGTATCGTCAGCATTACCTTTTTCAGCGCGGTTCCACGACGCTTCGAACAGTGCCTGACGCGTGGCTCGATCCGTCAGATCCTGCAGCAAGGGTTGCTGCGTGGTGTTCTGCAGCGTGAGCACCCATTTGCCGTCCAGGTGGCGATCTTTGGCAGCTTGCGCGGCGGCCGCGATATCTTCATCGGAAAGGCCGGCGAGCTTGCTCTTGTCGTCAATCACCAGCGCGCCGTCTTTGGCGGCAGCAAGCAGCTTGTTGTTGTACTGCGCTTGGAGCGTGGACTCTTCTTTGTTGAAGTCTTTCATCTTGGCCTTATCGGCCTCGGACAACTTGGCGCCAGCAAGTACGAAGTTGCGGTAGACCACTTCGATCAAGCGCTGCGATTCGGGATCGAGCTTGAGCGAGTCGCGCTGGTCGTAGACGGTCTGGATGCGCTGGAACAGCTTGTCGTTGAGATGGATAGCATCCTGATGCGCGGCGAGCTTGGGTGCTTCGTCTTCCTGCACTTTCTGCAGCGCGTCGTCGGTGTTCGCGGCGGTGACGCCGTTGAATACTCCCATCACGCGATTGAGCAGCACACCGGATTTCTCGAGTGCTACGTACGTGTTCTCGAACGTCGCCGGCTCGGGATTGTTGGCGATCGTGTCGACTTCGGCCATCTGCTGCTTCATGCCCTCGTCGATCGCCGGCTCGTAGTCACCGTCTTTGATCTTATCGAAGGGCGGCGCCTGATACGGCAACGTGCTGGCGGTGAAGAACGGATTGGTGGCTTGTGCCTCGGCCATCGCTGTGGTGGCCGCCTTGGCCGGCGCACTGGAGGCGGAGGGCGCTGTCGAGCTGCCCGTGTTATTGGGGGCTTGGGAACAGGCGGCGAGTGCGATCGAGGTGGCAATCGCTAGAAGACGAAGACGAGGCATGTAGGCTCCCAAGGTGGCGTGCCCGGCTGGCGGGGCGTGAACAGGTAGCCTCCGACTGTAGCCAGAGGGCGCCTATCTTCCAAGCCTGCCCAACGGCACGTGACCTGCGATGGCCGCGTCAAGTGCTGTAGGTACGGTCCTTCCAGCGCGAGCGGACGCCCCGCCAATAGCGGATCGCCGAACTCCAGGTCATGCCCAGGTACAGCACGGCGCTGACCGGCAGCAGCAAAGCCCAGACCAGCGGCATGCGGTAATAGCGCAGCATGGGCAGGTAGCTCAGCATCATCGCCACCCAGGCAATCAGGCCGAGGCGCCAAGTCTCGGTCGAAGTCAGCAAAACGAATGGCAAGCCGTAGGACAGCGCGAACAACGCTGTCACCACGAGCAACACCACGGTGGAATAGCCAAGCTGGGTGAAGGCGGAGCGCGCCACCATGTCGTGGATGGAGCGCAGCGTGCCATAGGGGCGCAAGCTCACCACGCTGCGACTCAGGCCCAGCCATGTGCGATAACCGGCGTTCTTTATCTGTCGCGCCAGCGTGCAATCGTCGATCAACGCATTGCGCAAACTGGCAAACGCGCCAGCACGCTGCAGCGCCTCGGTGTCGACCAGAATGCAGCCGCCAGCTGCTGCCGCGACATGACGGAAGTTCGAATTGGACAGTGCGAACGGATAAAGCAGTTTGAAGTAGTACACAAACGCCGGCAGCAGCAAGCGATCCCAAAAGCTCGTGCGGCGCAGATCGGCCATCAGCGAGACGAACTGGCGGTTGTCGCGCCGCTTATGTGCCAGCAGCGCGGCGAGCAGGCCCGGCTGCAATTGGATATCGGCGTCCAGCAGCAACGTAATCGGCGTATGGACGTGCGACTTGCCTTGCTCCAGTGCCCACAACTTCCCTGCCCAGCCTTCTGGTAACGGCTGGCCGCTGATCACATGCGTATTCGGAAAAGCCGCCGCGATGTGTCCGGTGCTGTCGGTGGATTGATCGTCGACGACGACAACCCGCAAGCCACCACCCTGCGCTTGCAAGCCAGCGAGTGTGAGGCCAATGACATCGGCCTCATTACGCGCAGGTATCAGTACGGTGACCTCGCTCAGATCGACCGACCCGGCTTGCGGGTCGGCTTCAATGTGCTCGCGAGTGCTCCAGGGTCGCCAAGGTACGACCAGCAGCCCGACCCACATCACTGCCGGTATCGAGGCGGCAACCCATCCCATGAAGCCCATTGGCAACTAAGCGTCAGTGATTTGCGTCGACACCCGTCTCCGCGCTACGGCGCTGGATCGAGCTGATCGGAATATGGATCGCGGTCGCATCGGCACGATTACCGTATTTCACCGGCAGATCCGGCGCCATCGGGCCATCGGTGCGCGGACCGAACATCGACACCTTCAACGCCTTCAGCGGATGGGCGAACATGTCGTCCACCGCCGTGCCTTCGAAGCCGCAATGCGCCATGCAGTTGTCGCACTTCGGATTGATGCCCACACCGTATTTTTCCCACTCGGTGTCTTCCATCAATTCCTTGTAGGTCTTGGCGTAGCCTTCATCCACCAGCAGGTAGCACGGCTTTTGCCATCCGAAGACGTTGTAGGTCGGGTTGGACCACGGCGTGCACTGGTAGGACTGGTTGCCCGCGATGAAATCCACGAACAGCGCCGACTGGTTGAACGCCCACTTGCGCTTGCGTTCCTTGCCGACCTTGAAGATGTTGCGGAACAGCTGCTTGCTTTCGCTGCGACCGAGGAACACATCCTGGCGCGGCGCGTGCTGGTAGCTGTAACCCGGCGACACGGTGATGCCTTCCACGCCTAGTTCCATCGCGTAGTCGAAGAAGTCGGCGACCTCTTCCGGCGGCTCGCTGTTGAACAGCGTGCAGTTCACCGTAACGCGGAAGCCTTTGGACAACGCCAGCTTGATCGCCGTGACGGCCTTTTCGAACACGCCGTCCATGCACACGGATTCATCGTGACGCTTTTCCAGACCGTCCAGATGCACGGACCAGGTGAAGTACGGCGACGGCTTGTATTCGTCGATGTGCTTGGGCATCAGGATGGCGTTCGTGCACAGATACACGAACTTCTTGCGCGCGATGAGGCCCTCGACGATCTTCGGCAGATCCTTGTGGATCAGCGGCTCGCCACCGGGAATCGAAACCACCGGTGCGTCGCATTCGTCCACAGCCGCCAAAGCCTGCTCGACGCTCATGCGCTTCTGCAGGATGTCCTTGGGTTGATCGATCTTGCCGCAACCGGCGCAAGCGAGGTTACATTGGAACAACGGCTCCAACATCATCGCCAAGGGGTAACGCTTTTGACCGCTCAGCTTTTTGCCGAGGATGTAGCGCGCGATCGTGGTTTGCTGGATAAGAGGAATGCCCAATGGATTCTCCGGAACGTCAGTACGTGTTGCACAAGCTAAAGCCGTAAACAAAACATCTGGTAAGGCTCGCGCATCGACGATATCAATGTTGCATGTGGTTCAGTATAAGCCACCTCGGCGGCCCTGGTTATTCCTGCCCTGCCTAACTCTTGGGCAGCGGCGCGAAGACGTGAGCATGGTCACGGCGAATACGCTGCCATTCGATCTTGAACCAGGGCGTAAAAGTGCTTGGATTAGCCGCCATTTCGGCATCGAGTGCATCCGGCGAGATATAGCGCAGTGCTGAAATCTCGTTCACGTTTACGGTAGGCGCGTCATCGCTGCGACCTGCGTAAACCCAGCACAGCTCGTGCTCGGCACCTTCCGCATCGAACTGCGCCTGGTATTCGAACTTGAACAGATAGTCGAGCGGGCATGCCAAGCCGAGTTCTTCGCTCAAGCGGCGATGAATGGCGCTATCCAGTGTCTCGCCTCGGCGCGGATGACTGCAGCAAGTGTTGGACCAAAAGCCCGGCCATAGACGTTTGCCAGGTGCACGCTGTTGCAACAGCAACTCGCCCTTCGTGTTGAATACGAACAGCGAGAAGGCGCGGTGCAAGGTGCCCTTGCCGGTATGCGCGGACGCCTTGTCGAGAAAGCCGACCTCACGGTCGTCTTTGTCGACCAGTACCAAGGGCTCGTCGTCGAAAGAAACAATTTCCTTCGAGTCGCGCCACTCTTGGCGTTCGAGTTCTTGATTATCCAATGTCGACCTCCATCGCCTGATAGCCGGCGTCGCGCATCGCTGCAGCGACTTTCTCGCGGTTCTGCGGACACAGCGCGACGATCGAGCCGCCGCCACCACCACCGGTAAGCTTGGCGCCGAGCGCACCATGTTCGCGCGCGATCTGCACCAGCTCCTCCACTTCCCAGCTCGATACGCGCAGCGCATTGAGCAACCCGTGACAGATATTCATCAGATCGCCGAGACGCTCCAGATCGTACTGTTGCATGGCCTCCATACCCTGCAACGTCAGACTGTCGATCTGCTGGAAAATGCCGTCGTAAAGCGTGGGATTGCGTTGCCAGGCAGTACGCACCTCGCCGACCGTGACCGCGGTAAGGCTTTCCTTGCCGCTGATACCGATGACCAGAGGAATTCGCTTGGGCAGATTCAATTCACGCACCATCGGTGCGTCACCCGGCTTGCTGGCCCGCTTGTAGAGCAGCGGCTTGCCATAGGTGGCCACGGTGTTGTCGATGCCGGACGCCGAACCGTGCGCCACCTCCTCGCAACGGAACGCCAACGCGTTGATCTCTTCGTCGCTCAAACTCAATTTGTAGTGCTGATCGAGCGCGCGAATCACGGCGACTGCCATCGCCGCCGAACCGCCCAGACCCATGGCGCGCGGTACGTTCGGGAAGACTTCGATGCGCATCGAGCGCTCAGTCAGTTCCAGCGTATCGAAAATGATGCCAAGCGAACGCTGGAACGAATCGCGATGCGCCGGATCGCGATGCAGCCGATATTCCACGCCCCAGCGAGGAATGAGCATATCGACGCCGCCAGACTTGGTGTCCTGTGCGATCGCGCGCACCGCCAACGGTACTGGCGCGGCAATCGCGTGACTGCCGTAAACGACTGCATGCTCGCCGAGCAGAATGATCTTGCCGTGACCGCAAGCGCGATGATCGACCGCCGATTGTTCGGTCGGCTCGAAAACACCGCGCGACTCTTTGCGTACCTGATCGACGATTTCCTGCGCCTTCCAGATCTTGATCTCGCCGCTTTCCACCAGACGCTCCACGACGGTGTCGAAAATCTCCGCCGTGGCACCGGCAGCGACGGCGACACTGCGCGCGTGCAGCGTCATGTGACCTTGCTGGATACCTTCGGTGACCAACGCACGCAGCGCCGAGAAGTTCTGCGCAAGACCGACCGCGCCCATCACTTCCGCCAGTTCGCGCGCGGTCTTCACGCCGAGCAGGCGCAAATCGAGCGCCACGGTGGCGTTGGACTGCAGCGGGCCGCCGACGATGCCGACCTTCATCGGAATATCGAGTTCGCCGATTAACTCGCCCTTCTCGCCTTTGTACCAGCGCGTCAGCGAGGTGTAACGGCCGCCTCGCGCCGCATAGGCGTGTGCCGCGGCTTCGATGGCGCGCCAATCGTTGCCGGTCGCCAGTGCGACGGCATCCACGCCATTCATGATGCCTTTGTTATGCGTAGCTGCGCGATAAGGATCGATGCTGGCAAACTCATTTGCGAGCATGATGCCGTCACGCACCTCTTCACCGGCGAAACCTTTGCCGGTGAGCTGTTCGGCAGGAATCACGCAACGTGCGCGCACCATCGAACGATCGGTGAGATTGGAAAGAATGCGCAGGAAGACGCGGCCGCCCGTCATCGTTTCCACCAGCGAAGCGACACCTTCGCACATGGTGTTGACGAGGTTCGCACCCATCGCGTCGCGCGTGTCGACCAACAGATGCACCACGAGCATATCGCCGCCTTCGGCGCGCGCATGCACGTGCACTTCCAGGTCCTGCGCACCGCCGCCCCGCGCGACCATTTGCGGATGCAGGCTATTGGCAAGATTGAGCAACTCGTCTTTACGTTGCAGCAAGTTCGCCTTCGCGTGCGCCAGATGCGGCACGTCAACCACCTGCACCTGACCGATGAGTACCGGCTCGGTGCTCTCCACCGTGAAACCGCCCGTGCCGCGTACGACTTTGGCAGCCGACGACAGCGCGGCCACGATCGACGGCTCCTCGACCACCAGCGGCACGATGTAATCGCGTCCATTGACGAGGAAGTTCAGACCCAGGCCGACCGGCAGACCCATCACGCCGACGACGTTCTCGATCATCTTGTCGGCTTTGTGGATCTTCAGCGTGTGCTCGCCGGATACGAGCGATTGATAGTCCTCCGACGACAACCAGCCACGCTCATGGATGATGCGCACACGGTCGGAGACGGAGAGTTTGTAGAAAGCGGGGAATCGGGAACGCTCGGCACTCGACAATTCGGCACTCATGCCTTGGCTACTCCGCATAGTTCGATATGGACGCATCCCGCCGTATGGACGTTGGATGCACTACGCCGACAATGACGTTTAAAAACACTCGCAATCACGTCAAAAAATCCTTGAGTGGCGAATTCTCACTCTGGCGCATATGGCAGCTGAACCCTTGCGAATCAAGTAGCAAGGGAACAATTTGCATACCCGCGCGCACAATGGCGCGCTCAAATGTCGCCAACCTTTCTGTATTTTCGGCAAAAACCACGCCGAAGTCGCCGCCTGCGCCACACGGCTTATAGCTTACGTTTGCATGGGTCGCCATGTCCGCCAGCTGTTTTTGGGCAGGAGAATAGATTTCCAGACCACAGGCATCGCCAAAGTACTGCAATGCCGACGCGTAGTCTTTCGTCAGCCCAATGAAAGAATGAGCGTCCTGCCGCTGCAGAGCATCCATGGCCGCCTCGGAAAGTGAACGAAGTTCGTTCATGTGCCGCGTATAGTCCGCCGCTCGAGTTACGCGCCATTGCGCCAGCCGCTCGAGAAAATCGTTGGTGGAAACGGCATGGCCCGACCAGACAAACAGGCAGTGCACGCCGGCGATTGGCCAAACCAATGGTGTGAAACTCGGTTCACGCGGCGGCTCCGTCAGCTGATAGCGGATCAAGCCGCCAGCCACGCTCGCAGCGACATCGACCCCGCTGCCACGGCCACCCTGCCAGCCGCCATGCATATGAAACAGACGTCGCAGCCATTGCGTGCGATCGGTCGTTGCCTCGCCGTGGCCGGCATACGCCGCCAGTGCGGAGGCGAGCGCCACGGTCAGCGCCGCGCTGGAGCCCAGCCCCAACTTTGCGCGTGCCGCACCATCCGTATGGAAAAAGCCCGAGGTGTCCAAATGAAGAGTGAAACCCTCGGCAGAAACCGGGGCTAGCCCTTCGCGCAAAAGACCACGCCACACATGATCAACCAATGAAAGCCTGGCGGCAGCGGGCTCGCCGCATTGCCAGTGCAAGCCACCTGCCGCATCGATAGACATGCGCGCGCCGGCTATGCCGAGATCCGCCGCATACACATCGCATACACGATCGTGGCGCGGCGTTATACGCACATGCGCCCGACGGTTGACCGCCAGTACCAACGCGGGCGCACCTTCCAACACCGCGTACTCGCCCAGCAGGACAAGCTTGCCGGGAGCGCTTGCAGTGAGTTCCATCATGCCTCCAGCACGCCCACCGGCATGGCGTGAGCACCTTCGCCCAGGCCGGTATCGAGCACGTCCAGCACGCCAGGAATGTCGCGCAGCGCGGCCTTCACTGGCTCGATCGCCGACGGCTCGCAAACGGCCTTTAATTGCGGCCCCGCGTCCACGGTGAAGAACACGGGCAGGCCTTGTTGGCGCAATGCGCGCACGCGATGCATGCATTCGACGGTCGCGCCATTCCAATAGAGCAACCCCGGTTGCGCCGCCATCGCCAGTGCATGCATTTTCAAGCAGCTGTGTTCGGAGATCAGCGCGAGTGCCTCGAAATCACGCGCAAGAATGGCGTTGCGCGCCGTCGTCAGATCGGCCTCTTGGGTCTCGATCCACGCGGACTGGAACGGCGATGTTTGGGCCGTACGGCGCATGCCTTCGCTCGATCCCACTTGCTTTGCGGCAGTGGAAGTGATCGCCACCGCCACGCGCAAAGGCCACGCATCGGACGTTAGCAACGGCTGCGCGACCGAGTCCGTGCCGTCGGCCAGCCGGCCATGCGCCCACTCGACGTAACCGCCGAAGATGGAACGCGCGGCCGAACCGGAGCAACGACGGGCAATCACCGATTGCTCGGCAGCACTGAGTTCGAGGCCAAGGGCTTGCACGCCGGCATGCACCAATGCGGCAAAACCGGAGGCAGAGGAAGCCAACCCCGCGGCCGTAGGAAAGTTGTTGCGGCTTGCGACATCGGCGCCCCAGTCGACGGAGGCGCGCTGACGCAAGAGATCCAGGCAGGCCGTGACGCGCTTTGACTCCACTTCATCGCTACGGCCATTGAGGCTGACGCGATCGTGCTTTTGTCCCGGCACAAAACGCACTTCCGTCCGCGTCCACAAACTGTCCAGCGTGATGGAAATGGAACCGACGACCGGCAGATTCAGCGCGGCGTCGCGTTTGCCCCAGTACTTGACCAGCGCGATGTTCGGCTGGGCCTGCGAGGCAGCATGGAATTCACCGGATACATCGGCGCGTGGTTCGCAATTCATACGTATGATCGGGGAAGGAAAAGGGGGTAATAAAAGTCGTTATGCCGGTCGGGCATGAGCTGCCGCCACGGCGCATGTATTACTGCGCATCTACTACAAACGGCAAACCGCCCTGGACTGGGGCCTTCATAGTGACCCGACTCCATACGGTGTTGCCGCCAAAAAGGCTGATACCGATGAAACCTCTTAGCTGGAGCCGGTTCGGATTGAGCAATCGAACCAGGCAATTATAAGTACGACCGTTGTCTGAATTATAAACGCGACCGTCGACCCACTTGTTGTTACTGGCGTCATAGCGCAGCCCTTTAAGCAGCCGAAGGCCCGTCAGTGGCTGCGCACGCAGCGTCGGATCGGGGTTATTGCGGTCCGTGACGATCTTGCCGCTGAGCGCCGGACCGTCCTCCGGACCGAATTTATCGTGCAGCTGCCAGAGGATATAGCCCTGATATTCGTCGCCGACGCGCTCGACGTGGATCACCGCATCGCGGCTCGCCACCAGCCAATCGCCGACGATGGCCGAGGGATCGGATGGCTCGTCGGCAGTGATATCAGCCATTCTGACATGCGCCGCGCCGCTCAGCGGCAGGGCAAATGCCAGCACAAACAACCACAAACGCCCATAAGACGGCCGGCGCCACGGTGTCGTCATTCGCAGCCCTCCTTGTGTAAACGGGAGATGGACCCTATGTCCACGACCCTCGTGACAAATCTTTGCCGGTAGCATAAACGTCCATGTCGCTTAGCTGGTTTGTCACCGCCATTATCCACGGACTCGGTATCGGGCTCGCCTTTGCGGCAGCCGGCTACGCCTGCGTTGTGGTGTGGGTGGTCATCAAAAGCAGGCGTGCAGCACATGACCCTGGCGCTAGACCTGCGCATCCTGTCAGCGTGCTCAAACCGCTACACGGCGCGGAGCCTCGGTTGTACGAGAATCTGCGCAGCTTTTGTCGTCAGGCTCGCGCAAACTATCAGCTGGTTTTTGGCGTACGCGATGCGGACGATCCGGCCATTGCCGTGGTGCAGCGGCTTCGCACGGAATTCCCGCAACGGGAGATTGCTCTGGTCATCGATTCGCGCGTCCACGGCGCCAATCTGAAAGTCAGCAACCTCATGAATATGCTGCCTCACGCGCAGCACGATTGGCTGGTGCTCGCCGATGCGGATATCAGCGTATCCACCGATTATCTGACACGCGTGACCGCACCCCTGGCGGATGCAGGTGTAGGCATTGTCACCTGCCTTTATTACGGTATTTCCGGGCCATCAATCTGGTCTCGCCTTGGCCGTCTGTTTATCGACGATTGGTTCGTACCGTCGGTTCGGCTGTCTCACGCCTTTGGTTCGACCCGCTTTGCGTTTGGCTCGACGATTGCCCTGCGCCGCGATGCACTGCAGACCATCGGCGGCTTTGCAACGTTGAGCAACACGCTTGCCGACGATTTCTGGCTGGGCGAATACACCCGCCAGGCCGGTTTGCGTACGGTTTTATCTGAGGTGGTGGTGGGCACGGACGTCAGCGAAAATCGGCTGTCCCAATTGTGGGCGCACGAGTTGCGCTGGCTGCGCACCATACGGTCCATCGCGCCATGGGGGTTTGCGATGACCTTTGTCTGCTTCACCTCGCCGCTGCTGCTGCTAGGACTTTGTCTCGCGCCCGGTGCGATAACGGCCGCCCTGACCCTGTTCGGTGGTGGTGCGCGGCTTTTGCTACACTTTTTACAGCGGCGCACCAGTGATCAAGCCTTCGCCTGGCATGAAGTCCTGTTGGTCCCCCTCCGCGATGTCTTTTTGCTGATGGAATGGGCAACCGCCCTCACCGGCTGGCAAGTAAGATGGCGCGGTCAGGTACTGCATGCACGAGGCGACGGTTCAGCGCCGTAGACCTAAAATTTGGCTTCGATTCATGTTGCCGTATTCCTGAACTATCTGCTGTCCCTGGGCATGGTAAGTGCCCCCGCAGGAGTCACTCGTAATGAAAACGCTTTTTCTGCAAGCTCCCTCGTTTGACGGCTTCGATGGCGGCGCCGGTTCGCGCTACCAGGCCAAGCGAGAGATCAAGAGCTTCTGGTATCCGACCTGGCTGGCTCAACCGGCGGCGATGGTGCCCGATTCGCGCGTACTCGATGCGCCCGCCGACGAGATCTCGGTCGAGGACAGCTTGCGTATCGCCGAGGGCTACGATCTGGTGATCATCCACACCAGCACGCCGTCGTTCCCGACAGACGCCAAGTTCGCGGAGCTGCTCAAGGCACGCAAGCCGAGCGTGATGATCGGCCTGGTCGGCGCGAAGGTTGCCGTGGATCCGTCCGGTTCGCTGACGGCATCTACCGCGATCGATTTCGTCGCGCGCGAAGAATTCGACTACACCTGCAAGGAAGTCGCCGAAGGCCGTCCGTTCGAAAGCATCACCGGCATCAGCTACAAGCTGGCCGATGGCACCGTGCAGCACAATCCGCCGCGCGCGATAATCGAGAACATGGACGATCTGCCGTTCGTGGCGCCGATCTACAAGCGCGACCTGACGATCAAGAATTACTTCATCGGTTACTTGTTGCATCCGTATGTGTCGATCTACACGGGTCGCGGCTGCCGCTCCAAGTGCACCTTCTGCCTGTGGCCGCAAACCGTGGGCGGTCATCGCTATCGCACACGTTCGGCCGCGAACGTGCTGGCCGAGGCGAAGTGGATCAAAGAGAACATGCCCGAAGTGAAGGAGCTGATGTTCGACGACGACACCTTCACCGACAGCTCCAACATGGAACGCGTGCATGACATCGCGCGCGGTCTCGGCGCAATGGGCTGGACCTGGTCGTGCAACGCCAAGGCGAACGTACCGTACGAATCGCTGAAGATCATGAAGGAAAACGGCCTGCGCCTGCTGTTGGTGGGCTACGAGTCGGGCGACGACCAGATCCTGCACAACATCAAGAAGGGCCTGCGCACCGACATCGCTCGCCGCTTCACCGAAGACTGCCGCAAGCTCAGCATCCAGATCCATGGCACCTTCATTCTCGGCCTGCCCGGCGAGACGAAGGAAACAATCGACAAGACGATCCAGTTCGCCAAGGAAATCAACCCGCACACCATCCAGGTGTCGCTGGCGGCGCCGTATCCGGGCACCACGCTGTACAAGCAGGCGGTAGAAAACGGCTGGCTGAAGGAAAATGAAGCGGTCAACCTGGTCAACGAGAAGGGCGTGCAGCTGGCGCTGATCGAATATCCGCACCTGTCCAAGGAAGACATTTTCCACGGCGTCGAGAAGTTCTACCGGGCCTTCTATTTCCGCCCGTCGAAGATCTGGGAAATCGTCAAGGAAATGCTGGCGAGCTGGGACATGATGAAGCGCCGTCTGCGCGAAGGCGTGGAGTTCTTCCGCTTCCTGCGCGCGCACGAGGCTTGAGCAGGCTGACGCATGCGCCTGCTGTTGCACGGTCGACTATGGCTTCTTGAGGTTTAGCGACCGTGCAGACCCTGCCCACGACGACGATCCGACCACGCCTGATCGTCACTGCGGACGATTTTGGCTTGCACGAAGCTGTCAACGAAGCCGTCGCACGCGGTTATCGCGACGGCGTGTTGCGTGCCGCCAGCTTGATGGTGGCGGCGCCAGCGGTCGCCGATGCGGTGGCCCGCGCCAAGCAACATCCGCAGCTCGCCGTGGGACTGCATCTGGTGCTTGCCGATGGTCGCGCCATGCTGCCGCCCACGCGCATTCCCGATCTGGTCGATGCGCGGGGCATGTTCAATGCCGACATGGTGCGCAATGGTTTCCGCTTTTTCTTCCTGCCTCATGTACGCCGACAGTTGGCTGATGAAATCCGCGCGCAGTTCGATGCGTTTGCCGCGACGGGTTTGCGTCTCGATCACGTCAACGCGCACAAGCATTTTCATCTGCATCCCACCATCCTGTCGCTGATGCTTTCGATCGGTCGCGAATATGGTTTGCGCGCAATTCGCCTGCCGGCCGAGCCTGGCATGGGACCATGGCTGCGGCCTTGGCTGGCGTTGATGCGCTGGCGAATAAACAAAGCCGGCATCGCGCACAACGACCATGTTTTTGGCATCCGCCACAGCGGCGGCATGGATGAGGCCGCCATGCTGGCTATCCTGGATCAGCTGCCGGAAGGCCTTTCGGAGATCTATCTGCATCCGGCATCTCACGGCCACCTGACCGACAGCATGGCCAACTATCGGCATGCTGACGAACTGGCGGCGCTGCTGTCGCCTCGCGTACGCGACGTCATTGGCGCGCGCTACACACTTTGCGATGGCTTCACCGATCCGGCGGCGACCGC
Source organism: Lysobacterales bacterium (assembly GCA_015655335.1). GTDB lineage: Bacteria > Pseudomonadota > Gammaproteobacteria > Xanthomonadales > Rhodanobacteraceae > Dyella_B. Next base: position 14,566 of record JAATFF010000137.1, read on the forward strand.
GGCATGAATATGAAGCGCCTCAGTTATATCGCGGGCCTGATCGGCTTGGCTGCCGCGATTGCGGTGGTGTTGCATCAAGGTTGGGCGGAAGTCGTTCACGCTATCGATCGCGCTGGCTGGCCGTTGCTTTGGTTGCTCCCTTTCCATGTGTTGCCGCTGTTGTTCGATGTGCTTGGATGGCGCGCACTGCTTGCACCGCGCGATCCGCATCGACAAGCCACGCTTCCTTTCCTGTTCTGGGTGGCCGCAGTCCGCGAAGCGAGCAATCGCCTGCTGCCGGTAGCCAATATCGGCGGCGAAATCATCGGCATTCGCCTGGTGAAGTGGCGCGGCATCGACGGTGCCGCTGCGGCCGCCAGCGTGATCATGGAAGTGCTGCTGACGCTGGTGAATCAGTATCTGTTCACCGCATTGGGCATCGTGCTGCTGATCGAGTTGACGCAAGACATCGGCACGTTCAGCTCGGTGATCACCGCACTGGTCGCCAGCCTGCCGCTGCCGATTTTCCTGATCATTCTTCTGCGCCACGGCAAAGTATTCTCACGCCTGGAAACCTTCGCGGAAAAATTGCTGGGTGGCCGCACGAAGCTGACCGAGCTGATCGACGGTTCGCGCCTGGACCTGGAAATCCGCTCGCAATATTCCCGCCCGCTGCGTCTGATGGTCGCGTGCGCCTGGCAGTTTCTCGGCTTCGTTGTCGGCAGCTTCGAAACCTGGCTGGCGCTGCGTCTGCTGGGTTACCCGATCAGCATATGGGATGCCATCGCGATCGAAGCGGTAACGCAAGCGCTGCGCCACATCATCTTTGTGGTGCCGGCCGGCCTCGGTGTGCAGGAGGGCGGCTTGGTGCTGTTCGGCAACATGATCGGCCTGCCTGCCGAGGCCAGCGTGGCGTTGTCGTTGGTCAAGCGCATGCGTGAGATCGGGTTCGGCGTACCCGCGCTGATTTCCTGGCAATGGGCCGAAGCGCGCCGCATGCGCGCCCAATGGCGGAACGGCACATCGCCTGAATTGTCCAACAGTCGCGACGCATGATGCGGCGCGGCGCCACGCTTTAAGTAACAAGACGAGGTTCTCAATGTCCAACGACGCCGCTATCGCCGCCGCCGATCACGCCATGCGCAACTGGTCGAGTGCAGAGCCCGGCAAGATCAAGATCGGCTCGGACGCGCACAAACGTCTGTTCTGTCGGATGCTGCTGGACACTCACAATCCGTACAAACCCGCGGTGATCGTGTGGCCGGCATTAAGTCCCGACGCTTTGCACCGCATCACGTCGTTGCCGATCTGGGACATCGCCGTGCAGACCGAAGGTCGCGCCACGTTGCGCGTGGAAACATTCACCAAGACGGTAAAAGATCCGCTGCTGGTCCAAGCGTTGACCATGGACGGCGGCGAGGAAGCCCGTCATAAGGTTGTGCTGAGCAAACTGGTGGAAGCCTACGGCATCGCCCTGGCGCCGGAGCCCGAGTATGAAATACCCACGGATCCGGAATGGGGCTGGCTGGTCACCGGCTATAGCGAATGCATCGACAGCTTCTTCGCCTTCGGCCTGTTCGAATCGGCCAAGCGCACCGGTTACTTTCCGGCCGAGTTGGTGGAAACGTTCGAACCGGTGATCCAGGAAGAGGCCCGCCACATCCTGTTTTTCGCCAATTGGACGGCGTGGTATCGCCGCCAGTTGCCGTGGTGGAAGCGCCCGCTTTATACGCTCAAAGTGCTGCGCGTATGGGTGTTCCTGATCTGGGAGCGCATCGGCATCGCCAAGGGCCTGGATGCCAACGGCGAGATGCAGGACGCCAACTTCGCGATCACCGGACACGGGCAGATCGGTCTGGACCTGAAATTGAGCGAGCTGATCGACATGTGCCTGAGCGAAGACAAACGCCGCATGGATGGCTATGACAGCCGCCTGCTGCGTCCGACCTTCGTGCCACGCATGGCACGCGTGGCACGCTTTTTTATTCGCTAATGGTGTTGTGCGAACCACCGCACGGCGTCTTCCAGCGCCAAGCGTGCAGGACGCGCCGAGTAACCGAGCTCACGCTCGGCCTTGGCGCTGGTGAAGAACATGCGATTCTTCGACATGCGCACCTCTTCCACCGTGGCGATCGGATTCATGCCGGTGAGGCGCGCCCACGCTTCGGACACGTACGCTATCGGCATCACCACCGCATGCGGCAAACGGATCTTCGGCGGCGATCGTCCTGCGATATCGGCGATCTCCGTCAGCACCTCGCGCAGGCTCAAATTGAAGCCGCCGAGGATGTAACGCTCGCCCACCACACCGCGCTCGAAGGCCAGCCAATGTCCTTGTGCCACATCGTCCACGTGCACGACATTGAGGCCGGTGTCGACGTACGCCGGCAAACGGCCGGCCATGGCGTCGCGCACCACCCGACCGGTAGGCGTCGGCTTGATATCGTACGGACCGATCGGCGTAGACGGATTGACGATCACCACCGGCAAACCTTCGGCGGCGAATTTGCGGGCCTCTTCCTCAGCAAGAAACTTGGAGCGCTTGTAGTGCCCAATCATGTCGTTCACCGAGACAGGCGTAATCTCGCTGCCCGGCGCACCATCCTTGGGAATACCCAGCGTGGCGACGCTGCTGGTGTAAACGATGCGTGGCACACCGACCCGCTTCGCCGCTTCCAGGATCGCGCGCGTGCCATCGACGTTGGCGCGATACAGCTCGCTAGGATCGGGCGCCCACAATCGGTAGTCGGCCGCAACATGAAACAGCGCATCACAACCATCGCAGGCCGGCAGCAACGTCGCCGGTTGGGTGAGATCGCCTTCGACCACCTCCACGTCCAGCCCCTGCAGATTGCGACGATCCGAACCCGCACGCGCCAACACGCGAACCTTGTGCCCATCACGCAACAAGCGGCGAGCCACGGCAGAACCCACGAAACCGGTGGCCCCGGTTACCAGTGCCCTCACGGCGACACCACCCGATATGCGATAGACGGCGCATGGCCGGCAATGGCCCGCACATTGAAATCGGTTGAGACGGTCATCCAGCAATTATGGACGAAAATCACCTACTGCTTCAGCATATTGACCATGCCCACCCCACCCCGCCAGCTTCGCGCCAGCTTCAGCAGTACCGTGCGCATCGTGCCGCAGAAAGTGTCCGTTGCCGCAAGAACGTCAAACAGTGCCGGCATTTCGAATTCGTGCACTGATCGGTGTGGCATAATTGGACGGTCCGAGGCATGCCAATGACCCAACTACACAATGCCACCGTCGATGCCGTAAGCGACGAGGCCAGCACCTACCAGGATGTCATCCTGCCGCAGGTGTCCCGGACCTTCGCGCTAACCATCCCGCAGCTTCCCCCGGAGCTGCGCCGTGCGGTCGCCAATGCTTATCTGCTATGCCGCGCCGCGGACACCATCGAAGACGAGCCGGCACTGTCGGCCGAACAGAAGCGCTATTTCGAAAACGCCTTCGTCGACGCTGTGACTGGCACGGCCGATCCGCAGCGTGTCGCCAGCGAAGTCGCACCGTTGCTCTCGAACGAAACGCTGGAAGCCGAGCGAGATTTGATGCGCCGGCTGCCGCTGGTGCTGCAGGTGACGCGAAGCCTGACCCCTGCGCAACAGGTGTCGATCGTGAAGTGCCTGAAGATCATGTCGCACGGCATGCACGAATTTCAGCGCAACGCGGGCCTGCATGGCCTGAAGACGCTGCATGATCTGGACCGTTACTGCTATTGCGTCGCTGGCGTGGTCGGGGAAATGTTGACCGAGATGTTCGTCGATTTCGAACCGGCCCTGATTCCTCATCGCAACACCATGCTGCGCTTGGCCGTGTCCTTCGGACAGGGTCTGCAGATGACCAACATCCTCAAGGATCAGTGGGAAGATCGCGCACGTGGCGCCTGCTGGTTGCCGCAAGACATGTTTGCACGCCACGGCGTGAAGCTGGCCGATCTTCAACCCGGCCAGCAAAATGCGGGTTATGCGGCCACCATGTCCGAGCTGGTGGGCATCGCGCATGCGCATTTGCGCTGCGCGCTCGACTACACGCTGCTGATCCCGGCCAAGCATGCAGGTGTCCGTCGCTTCTGCTTGTGGGCGATCGGCATGGCCCTGCTGACCTTGCGTAATCTGCAGAGCAATCTTGATTTCTCAGCGGGCACGCAGATCAAGATTTCGCGCAACGCGGTCGCGCGCACCATTCTGATGACGCGCTTGCTCGGCCGATCCAACACCGGGCTGCGCTGGCTCTTCGCGGCGGCCGCGCGCGGCTTGCCGCTGACGCCGCTCACAGTGGAATGGAGCGAGCCGTCCATGCCCGGGCGCACCTGGCCCAAACGCTCCATTCCGCACATCGCCGACGCCGCGTGGCGCGAGCCGGTGGATGTCCAGGAAGTGCGGCAGCGATGAATTCGTCGACACCGCTCGCCTCTTCCACCACCGCAGACGATCTCCTCATGCCCTCTGCGGCAACCGGTCTGGACGAGGCGATCGAACGCGGCCGCGCGGCATTGCTCTCGCACCAGCACGATGATGGGCACTGGTGCTTCGAACTGGAGTCCGACTGCACGATCACCGCCGAATACATCCTGATGATGCATTACATGGATGAGATCGACGATGTATTGCAGGAGAAGATGGCGCGCTACTTGCGCACCATCCAGGCAACGGAGTCGCACAACGGCTGGTCGCAGTACTACGGCGGCGACATCGATCTGTCCTGCACGGTAAAAGCCTATTACGCGCTCAAGGCCGCCGGCGACGATCCCGCCGCGGAACATATGCGCGTGGCACGCGAGGCCATCCTCGCGCTGGGCGGCGCAGCGAAGGCCAACGTGTTCACCCGCATTCTGCTGGCATTGTTTGAGCAGGTGCCGTGGCGCGCCACGCCGTACGTGCCGGTGGAGATCATGCTGCTCCCACGTTGGGCGCCGTTCCATATCGAGAAGATTTCGTACTGGGCACGCACGACGCTGGTGCCGTTGACCATTCTTTGCTCACTCAAGGCAAAGGCGATCAATCCGCGCAAGATCGACATCCGCGAGCTGTTCGTCACGCCGCCGGAACTGGAACGCCACTACTTCGTCCGTGGTGGTCTGCTGAATCGTACATTTCTGGCGCTGGACAAGATCGGTCGCGTGGCCGATCGCTTCATTCCGAAAAAACTTCGGCAACATGCCGTGCGCAAAGCCGAAGCGTGGTTCCTGCCGCGCATGAACGGCGAGGACGGCATCGGCGCGATTTTCCCGCCGATGGTCAATAGCTACGAAGCCATGGCTCTGCTGGGTTATCCGAAGGATCATCCCGCGCGGCAAACCTGTCTGCGCTCAATCCAGAAGCTGGTGGTTCATCGCAACGACGGCTCCGCGTACTGCCAGCCTTGCGTCTCCCCGGTGTGGGACACCGTGTGGAGCGCGCTGACGTTGATGCACACCAGCGACGACGCCTCCACGCAGACGGCCATCGCAAAGTCCGTCGAATGGCTCAGGTCGAAGCAGGAACTGGAACTCAAAGGCGACTGGGCCGCACGCGCGCCGGATGCGCCCCCGGGCGGCTGGGCGTTCCAGTACAACAATGCGTATTACCCGGATATTGACGACACGGCAGTAGCTGCCGCGTTACTGCACATCCAAGATCGCCGTCGCGGCGAATCGGGCCGCCATCGCACCAACACGGATCGTGCTGCCGATTGGATGATCGCGTTGCAATCGAAAAATGGCGGGTTCGCCGCGTTCGATGCAGACAACACGCACTACTACCTCAATGCCATTCCTTTCGCCGACCACGGTGCGCTGCTCGATCCGCCGACCGAAGATGTCTCCGGTCGCGTCCTCGCCTGCCTGGGCGTGCTCGCTCGCCCGCAGGATAAAGACAGCCTGCGCCGCTGCATCGACTACCTGCGCGCCACGCAGTTGGAGGATGGCAGCTGGTGGGGACGCTGGGGCAGCAACTACATCTACGGCACCTGGAGCGTGCTGGGCGGGCTGGCACTGGCCGGCGAGGATCCGCGGCAGCCGTATATCCGCAAAGCGATCGATTGGTTGCGTTCGCGTCAGCACGCCGACGGCGGTTGGGGCGAAACCAACGACAGCTATATCGAGGCGGCCCTACGCGGCACCAATCGCAACTTCAGCACACCGCAATCCACCGCGTGGGCCGTGCTGGCACAGCTGGCGATGGGCGACGCGCGATCGGATTCGGTCCAGCGCGGCATCGCCTTCTTGCTCGCTGATCAGCAAACGAACGGGTTGTGGTTCCATCCCTCGCATAACGCCCCGGGTTTTCCGCGCGTGTATTACCTGAAGTACCACGGCTATACCGCGTACTTCCCGCTGTGGGCGCTCGCACGCTATCGGCAGCTATTGAAGCCGGCCACTGCTTGAAAGACACGACAGCCATCCGCGCGACGGGCGTCGTCGTGGCGCTGGCGTCGGAAGCCGAAGCGCTCATAGCACGCAGCGCGCAACCCGAACGCCTAACACCGCTTGCCGACGGCGCTGCATTGTGGCTCAGCGGCATGGGACCGGCCGCAGCACAACGCGCAGCACGCGGGCTGGCCGATGCAGGCGCCAAAGCGCTGGCCGTATTCGGAGTCGCCGGCGCCTTGGACGCACGTCTGCGCAACGGCACGCTGTTTTGCCCTGAACGCATCGTCGACGAGAGCGGCGACGACTACATGACGGATCCCCGTTGGCGCGCCCGTCTATTGCAGCGATTGGCGACAATGCAATCCTTGTATACGCAGGGTTCCTTGCTCAGTGTTCAAACACCGCTACTGACGTCTTCAGCAAAGACCGGTGCATATCGCGACCATGCGGCACTGGCGGTCGACATGGAAAGCGCCGCTGTCGCCGCTGTTGCGCGAGAGCGCGGCCTACCGTTCGTGTGCCTGCGCGCCATCGTCGACGAAGTGGCCGATGCAGTTCCCATCGCGCTGCACGACAGCGTCGATGCATGGGGTAACCCGCGCCCGCTTGGCCTGATCGCCGCGCTGTGCCGGCATCCCTCGTTACTGGCCGACTTGCCGCGACTATACTCACGCATGCAACGAGCCACGCATGCGCTGCGCGCCGCTGCCGAGGCGACCGGGCCGACGCTGGGCTGGTCACCGTTAACTATGCATTTTGTATTGCCGCCAATGCGGCAACACGTCAATGGAGAGCACTCTGATGTCCCTGCGCCGTCGTTTTGGTAATTTTCTGGTTGCCGCGGCTTGTACTTTTGTCAGCTTGTCCGCATCGGCACACGCCATCCTGGTCGATAGCACGCCCAAGCCCAATGGCACGCTGAATGCAGGTCACGTGCAACTGGTGTTCAAGTACAACAGCAAGATCGACCAACATCGCTCTCGCCTTACGCTGGTCAAGCCCGATCAGAGCGAAACCGTGCTGACGATCGCCGCCGACAGCAAGAGCAACGAGCTGGATGCCAGCACCGATCTCGCCCCGGGCACTTACACCGTGCGCTGGCAGGCGCTTGCACTCGATGGACATATCACGCGCGGCGACGTGCCCTTCACGGTCGTCGCCAAGCCCTGACGCAGGGCTTAATTAGTACATCCTTGCACATCGTGTTCGCTCTCATCGCGAACACGATGTGCATTTGGAAACCTCAGCCTGAGAGATTCCTCGTGGAACTTCTCGTCGACATCTTCGGCTACCTGAGCATCATTCTGCATGGCCTCGTCATCGTCGCCCAATCGATGACGCTGGGTGGCGTGCTGTTTCTGATTTTTTTGGTACGCCCGTTTGTGCATGTGTTGCCGCAAGGCACCGATCTGGAACGGCGCGTGGCACGCCTTACCATCTACAGCGCGATCGGTCTTGCGCTAGCCGAGATGGCGGGCACGGCTTTGCAAGTCGCGGTGCTGATGTCGACCGTCGGCCTCTCGTTTTCCGATGTGATGCAGGCGCCTTTTGCTGTTTGCGGTACCGTCAAAGTCATCTGTGCGCTATTGCTGATTCCGTGCCTGGGTAGGCGCATTTCCGCTAGCCCGCTTGCTGCCGCATTGCCGTTGCTGATCGGCGCTGCTGAGCTGACGGTCGCCACCTTTACCACGCACGCCTTTGCGCGACTGAGCGACAACGTGCTGCTGCTATTCGTCGAAGGCTTGCATCAATTTGGGGCGGCCATCTGGATCGGCGCCATTCCCTGCTTCGTCCTCGCCCTGAGTAAATTGCATGACGCCCATGGCTGGCGTCTGGTTGGCGCACGGTTCTCGCGCATGTCGATGATCGGCGTCGGGTCCATCGTGATCTCCGGCACGATCATGAGCGTGTTCTACATCGGCAGCCTGCAAGGTTTTTACGGCACGGCCTACGGCGCCATGGTGGGTGCCAAGATTGCGATGTTCCTTGCGCTGCTGGCGCTCGGCCTGGGTAACTTGCTCGTCACCGAACGGCTGCGCAAAAACCAGGATACGTCGGTTATCCGCTTGCGCCGCTTCGCCGAAGTGGAGATCGGTATCGGCTTCACCATCTTCTTCGCCGCCGCATCGCTGACTTCTGTACCGCCGGCCGTCGATCTCACCACCGATCGCGTCACGCTGCACGAGATCGCCGTACGCAATGCGCCCGTGTGGCCGCGATTGACCTCGCCTGATCACGACCAGCTTGCGATTTCGCAGATGCAAATGCAGTTGAATCAGGAAGCCGCTCAGCGCCACGAGGTTGCTGCGCAAGCCAATGTCCCAGGTTCGGGGATCCTGCCGCCGCGCAATGCGCAGGACATCGCGTGGTCGGAATACAACCATCATTGGGCTGGCATCTTCGTACTGCTGATCGGCTTGCTGGCGTTGCTCAATCGGGCCGGCGTGGGATGGCTCAAACACTGGCCGCTGCTGTTCCTGCTGATGGCCGGCTTCCTGTTGGTGCGTACGGATCCGGAAGTGTGGCCACTGGGCGATGAAGGATTTTGGGCCGCATGGCGCGACGTGGAAGTTGCCCAGCATCGCTTCTTCGTGCTGCTGATCATTCTATTCGGCGTATTCGAATGGGCGGTTCGCACGGGGCATCTGCGCAGTCCCAAGGCAGCGTTGGTGTTTCCGCTGCTGGTCTCGGTGGGCGGCGCGATGCTGTTGACGCACAACCACCAGATTTCCAACATCAAGGATCAGTTGTTGATCGAGCTGACACACACGCCACTGGCGCTATCGGGCGTGGCGGCTGGCTGGGCGCGATGGCTGGAATTGCGCTTGCCCGGACGCGGCGGCCGAATTGCCGGTTGGGTCTGGCCGATCTGCTTCATGTTCGTCGGCGTGATTTTGCTTTGGTATCGCGAAGCCTGAAAAAGCTTCCATCCATGCGCCATCCGTCGTGCTGGCGAACGTCCGCTACGACAGATGGATTGGCGTTATGGGAGATGCGCTCCATGCCGCAATGCTAAAGTTGTCGGGCTTCCCTGGTCGCACCCGTCCAGGACCCACGAAACCACTGTCGCACCGCTCCCTGCCCGGACACCGCATGAGTCAGATTTCCCCCAAGGTTTCCGCATTCGACACCCGCGTGCCCGCCTATCTGCACAGGCTGGAGCGCGCCATGGATGCGCTTCTTCCGCCCGCAAACACCGATCCCGATCGGCTTCACCAGGCCATGCGTTATGCCTGCGAAGGCGGAAAGCATTTGCGCGCACTGATGGTGTACGCCACCGGCGAGACGCTTGGCGTTGCGCAGGAACGGCTCGACGCCCCAGCCTGCGCCATCGAACTTATTCATGCGTATTCCCTGGTGCACGACGATCTGCCCGGCATGGACAACGACGATCTGCGACGCGGCCGTCCGACCGTCCACAAGGCCTACGACGAAGCCACCGCGATACTGGTCGGGGATGCCTTGCAGACGCTTGCCTTCGACGCGCTCGCCAATGCCGATGCACTCGACGCAGAGCAAAAGGTGCGCATAATCAGCTGCCTCGCGCACGCGTCCGGCTCGCTGGGCATGGTGGGTGGCCAGGCGGTGGACATGGCCTCGGAAAATCTGACACTAAGCATCGGTCAGCTGGAATCGCTGCACGCGCGCAAGACCGGTGCACTGATTCTCGCTAGCTGTGAACTCGCTGGCATCGCGGCGCGCGCGCCGGAAACCGTTCGTCACGCGCTCGATCGCTACGGTCGGTGCATCGGCCTGGCTTTCCAGATTCAGGACGACGTGCTGGATCAGATCGCCGACACCGCCACTCTGGGCAAGACAGCTGGCAAAGACCAAGCCCAGCACAAATCGACGTTCCCATCCTTGCTTGGCCTGGAACAGGCACAGCATCGCGCCGATGCGTTGTTCGACGAAGCTCGCGCTGCTGCCCGCAGTATCTCGGGCGACGCGGAACCCTTGTTGTGGCTTGCCGACCATATCCAGCAGCGCGACCACTAAGCGCCTGAGGCATTGCCTCAGGCAGGACGCACGTCGTGCAACTGCCATCCGGTGCCGATCAGCCAATTCAGGCGCTGGCGCAGGATGCTCATCGGCAGGTCGCTGATCACTTCCACCTCGGTGTGAAGGTCGACGGCCTTCGCATTCACTTTTGCCAGTTGATCGGTAACACCCAGGCGCTCGTCCACCTCGTCGGGATCGGGTTGCATCGCGCGCCAGCGTTGAAATAGCAGAGGGCTGCGCAAGGCCTCCTGCAACGCTGCCGCGAAATCGTTGGGACCGGCGCCGCTATAGCTCAACTCGGCCTGTGCGCCGCGCGCATGTGCAAGATCGCCGATCTGCACGTAGTAATGGCTGCGATGGGTCATGGACTCTCCTTTTTAGCTGACCAAACTCACGAAGCGCCGTCGTACCGGCCCCTCCTCCCTTTAAAACCCCATAGCGACCCGATCCAGCAGGCTCGCCGCACGCTCAGCTGCCAACCCGTAGGGCAGGATACCGAGGCAAGGTGCTGGCAATAGTGTACGCAGAGTGCCGATGTTCTCGTCGACGGCCGCCATCTGCGGGTCGATCCGGTTGCCGATCCAGCCGATCAGCTGACAACCATCGGCTTGGATCGCCTCCGCCGTGAGCAAAGCATGGCTGAGACAGCCCAGGCGCAATCCCACCACCAAGATCACCGGCAACGCCATGCTCTTGGCGATATCCGCCGCAAATAACCCGGGAAGCGCCAGCGGTACGCGCCAACCGCCTACGCCTTCCACGACCACCGTATCGTAGCGAGCGCTCAACTCGGCGAAGGCAGCCTGCAATGGCTGCAGCGCAATCGTCACCCCTTCGTGCGCAGCAGCCAGGTGCGGCGACAACGGTTCGCGCAAGGCAATCGGATTGATCTGTCCATAGGATGGCTGCGGCGTGCTGCTGGCTGCCAGCAATGCCAGCGCATCGTCATTGCGCAAACCTTGCGGCGTGTCGATGCATCCGCTGGCAACGGGCTTCATGCCGCACGCGCTGCGTCCCATCGAACGCAAGGCATGCAACACGGTACACGCCGCATGGGTCTTGCCGATACCGGTATCGGTGCCGGCAATAAATAACGCGCGAGTCATGCCGTTTGCGCCAAAGCCCGTCGCGACCAGCGGCCCGCGACCCAATAGACCACCGCCAGCAAGCTGTAGATATAGCCCGGCAAACCACTCCACGCTCCGCTGTCGGGTATCAGCAGCGCGGCGATCAAAGACAACACAGCCACCGACATCGAACCCCATTGCACGTAGAACGTCTCACGCGCCTCGATCCGTTCCGCGTGCGCAATGCGCGTTCGCCGCAAGCTGTGTCCGTAAAGGGACGCAAGACAACCCGCCATGCAGACGTAGGCCAGGGCATAGCAGATGTAGAGAGCCTTCAGCTCATGCACGTTGCCGATCATGGGCTCGTTCGGAAGGGCCGTGTGAACAAACGAGTCGTGGATCGAACTGAAGAAGGCCTGGAAAAGCATGTTGAGCGGGTACACGAAAATCAGCGCGAAAAATACGAGCATCAGGCTAAGCGTGATGCTGATCCCGTCATGCAGGCGGAAGCGATCGCGCCAGCGCACATGCCGGTGCCAGAAGATCAGCAATGTGGCGAAACTGCAGGCAAAGCCCGGAATCCGGTCCAGATCCAGCAATAGATCGTGCAGGCTGTGCGGCGCGTCGGCGCCGGCAATGGCCAGTACGCTGACCGCAAAGGCAAATGCCGCGTCGATGAAGCCATCCAGCCGATGCGCTTCGACCCGTCAGACGTATGCAGCATCGTGCTGCTCGCTCATGATTTTCCCCTTGTAGCCGGGCAGCGGACGTCCCATCTTGTGTTACCAGTCTGCAGCAATCGAGCCATCCCGTCATGTTTGAGATCAAGAACGGCCAAGCGACAAGCAAATCCGAGCACTACGCCGACCTGGCCCAGCAAGCCCAAGGCATGCTGGCCGGGGAACCGAGCCTGACCGCCAATGCCGCCAACTTCGCGGCCCTGGTATTTCACAGCCTGTCCGATCTTAACTGGGCTGGGTTCTATCTCTATGACGGCGCGGAACTGGTGGTCGGACCGTTCCAGGGCAAGCCGGCATGCATCCGCATCGCGCTTGGCAAGGGGGTGTGCGGGACCGCAGCGCAAACGCGCGAAACCCAGGTCATTCGCGACGTGAACAGCTTCGATGGCCATATCGCCTGCGATGCGGCCTCGCAATCGGAGATCGTGGTGCCATTGGTCAAATCCGACGGCAGCTTGCTAGGAGTGTGGGACGTGGACAGCCCATCGATCGGGCGCTTCGACGAAGAGGACCGCGCTGGCATGGAGGCGCTGTGCAACGTATTCATGCAGGCGCTGGACGCGCAAAAATAAAGACTCGCCGCGCCGGCGGCGGTTACAGCACCGAATCGGCTTAATCGTCCGATCTAACGTTACCTTCCAGCAACTGCATGACGACACGGCGAGCTTCTTCCACGCCGGTGCCTTCCGACGCGGAAAACATCTGCGCAGTCACCGGTGTGCTCGCATCCAATTGCTTACGCAACGCAGCCAGCGCCTGGCTGGCCTGATTGCGCGAGAGCTTGTCCGCCTTGGTCAGCAGCACATGGCAGGGCAAGAGGGTACCGAAGCAAAATTCCAGCATCATCCGGTCGAATTCCTTCAAGGGATGACGGATATCGACGATCAGCACGACCCCGCGCAAGCTCCGCCGCTGGTGCAAATAGGCATCGATCTCCTGACGCCAATGCTCGCGCAGGGCCTCCGGAACCTTGGCATAGCCGTACCCGGGAAGATCGATCAGGCGCGTTTCCATCGCCTGCGACATTTCGCCCTTCACGGTAGACGGCAACGAGAACGCCACCATTTGCTGGGTGCGGCCCGGTGTCTTGGAAGTACGTGCAAGCCCCTTATGGCCCGTCAACGCGTTCAATGCGCTGGACTTTCCGGCGTTGGAGCGGCCGGCAAACGCAACCTCGGCCCCTTCATCGGCGGGCAACTGATTGATGCGATGGGCAGCCAGCACGAACTGTGCGCCTTGCAGCGGATTGGTAGTCATATAGGGTGGTTTGACCGGCTAGTATGGCGTGGCGATAATTTCGAGGTTCTGCCAGTCACGGTCGCTGAGGGTGCGTACCGTACATCCGTAGCAGTATTTCCTGGAGGCAAGTGTATGAGTTTTCGGCTCGCCGGTTTTCGGCCCGCTGTTGTGAATGCAGTAGCCCTGATCTTCGCTCTCTCTGCCGGCGTGGGATTTGCGCAGGGTGTAACGGGTCAGGCGGCCCAGAAAACACCGGCTCCGGCCACGGCCTCCACGGTGGCGAAACCGGCTTCGGCGAGCACCGCGCCCGCCGCCGCAGCTGCCGCCGGCAGCGACGCCCTGGCGTCGGTGAAGCCCGGCGATGCCACTGCCGGCCAGGGCAAGGCTGCCACGTGCGGCGCTTGCCACGGCCCGGACGGCAACTCCACCGATGCGCAGTATCCGAAGTTGGCCGGCCAGCACGAAGCCTATATCGCGCACCAGCTGCACAACTTCAAATCCGGTTCGCGCCAGAACGCGATCATGCAGGGCATGGTCGCCCCGCTTTCCGATCAAGACATGAACGACGTTGGCGCTTATTTCGCCAGCAAGCAGTCGTTGCCCGGCGTGGCCGACCAGGCGCTGGTCGCGCAAGGTGAAAAGCTTTACCGCGAAGGCGATACCGACCGCGGCATTCCAGCCTGCATGGCATGCCACAGCATCGATGGCCGCGGTAATCCGGGCGCCATGTACCCGCAGCTCACCAGCCAGCACGCGCAGTACATCGAAGCGAAGCTGAAGGACTTCCACGACGGCGTCACCTGGGGCAACGAGGCGCACGCGCAGATCATGCCGTTGATCGCCAAAAAGCTCGAGCCGCAAGACATCACCGCGGTGGCCAGCTATATCGAGGGCTTGCACGTCAACGACGCGCGCGCTCCTGCGACCGCATCGCCGTAACTTCCCTGTAGCGATGTTGTCCAAAGCTTTCTTGTCATTTTCATTTTGAGGCCAGCCATGCTGAAGCGTTTGTCCTTCCTTTGTGCGGCGCTGCTTGCGCTCACCGCCTGTAGCCAAAGCGGTTCCGACAACGGCGCTTCTCCGCAACCCGCACCTGCGCAGACCTCCGCACCGGCCGCACCGGCATCGGCGGCGAAACCGGCTCCTGCCTCTACCGCACCGGCTCCGGCAGCCGCCTCGACTGCCGGTACCGCCAGCAGCAGCGCGGCAACCCCTGTCGCAGCCAGCACCGCCGCGCAGAAGCCGTCCGCACCCACCGAGCCATTCGTCGACAATGGCAAGTGGGTCGAAGGCAAGAACTACTTCACGATCGAACCCGCGCAGCCGACCGGCATCCCCGACAAGATCGTGGTGACCGAGGCGTTCTCCTACGCCTGCCCGGCCTGCAATGCATTCCACACCACGGCCGACCAGCTAGCGCAGGGCCTACCGTCGAATGCGGCGATGACCTACCTGCCTGTCGCGTTCCGTCCCGACGAAAACTTCCCGCTGTTCCAGCGCGCCTATTTCGCAGCAAAAGCACTCGGCGTGGCGGATAAAACTTCCGACGCGATGTTCGACGCAGTCTGGAAGAGCGGCGAGCTGGCTTCCGACGATCTCACCACCGGTCGCCCCAAGCCGCAGTCCGCATGGCCCACCATCGACGACGTCGCGAAGTTCTACGCCAAGTACGGCGTCGACCCGAAGGAATTCGTCGCCGTGGCCAATTCTTTCAGCATCAATACGCAGATGAAGCGCGCGGATGACATGGTGAAGGCGTATGGCGTCGACGCGACGCCCACCATCATCGTCAACGGCAAATACCGCTTCACACCGGGTGATGCCGGCGGCTATTCGCAATCGATCGAGCTGACCAAATGGCTGATCGCCAAAGAAGCAGCGGGTAAATAATCACCGTTTAAAAGCGCCCGGCTTGCCGGGCGTTTTTCCGTTCTCAACGCGTCGCACCGATGTCGCGACAAAAGCCCAACGATAGAACCATCGTCGTCATCGCGCAGGAAGAATCATGTTCAAGACCACCCGATTCCGTTCGATCACCGTACTCTTTGGCTTGCTGCTCGCCGGCGCCTGCAGCGCAGGCAGCCCCGACACGTCGGCCCAAGCTACTTACACGAATGGCGATCAGTACGTAACGCTGCCAGCGCCGTATCAGCGCGTCAGCCAGAGCGGCAAGGTCGAAGTGGTGGAAGTGTTCTCCTACGCCTGCATCCATTGCGCCGAATTTTCGCCCTACGCCGATGAGCTGCGCAAAACGCTGCCTCCGGGCGTGGAGTTCAAGCTTGTACCGGCACCATTCAACGACGCCTGGGTGCCCTTTGCCCGCACTTATTACGCAGCCAAGAAACTGGGTGTGGTCGAGCAGCTGCACGATACCTTGTTCCAGGCCAAGTTCCAGGAAAACTATCCGATCAACTCGATGGATGAAATCGCCGACTTCTACGCCAACCACGGCGTGAATCGCGCCCAATTCCTGAAGATCGCCAACTCGCCCGAGGTGGATGCGCAGATCAAGCACGACCTGGCGCTGATCCAGACCTGGGGCGTGGATGGCACCCCCACCATCGTTGTCGACGGCAAGTACCGCACTGCCAACGTCAAGAGCTTCGACGAGCTGGCCGCCCTGACGAAGTGGCTCGTGCAGCGCGAACTGAATTCCAAGGGTAAATAACGCCGGTGCGGCTGTTGTTTCACGCCTGCCGCACTGCAAAGATGTAACGTTGCAGGAATGACCCGCGCTGCACCCGCCACCACGAAGCAACGGCTGCGCCTGTTGAGTTGCAACATCCTGGCCGGCGCCAGCGTGCAACGTTACCGGCAATACGTGACGCGTAGCATCAATGCGGTGCTGCCCGGACGCAGCAAACTCGACAACCTCGATCGCCTCGCGGAGTTGCTGCCGCAATTCGACGTGATCGGCCTGCAGGAAGCCGATGCCGGAAGTCTGCGCTCCGGCTTCCTCAACCAGACGCGCTATCTCGCCGAAACATCCGGCATGCCGTTCTGGAGCCACCAGCCCAACCGACCCGTGGCGCAGCTCTCGCATACCGCGAACGGATTGATCTGTCGGATCGAACCCCAAGCGGTCATCGACTATCCGTTGCCCAGCCGCATACCCGGTCGCGGCGCGCTGCTGGCGCGCTTCGGCGACGATACGGACGGGCTGGCCGTCATGATTGCGCACCTCTCGCTGAGCGCGCAGGCGCGCGCGAAACAGCTCGGTTTCATCGCGGAGGTTCTGCAGGATTATCCGCATGCCGTGCTGATGGGCGACCTCAACACCGACGCACACAGTCCGGAGATGCGGCATCTGTTCGCACATTGCAGCCTGCAGCCGCCGGTAGATCCCGTGCCGACATTCCCGAGCTGGAAACCGCGCCGCGCACTCGACCACATCCTGGTCTCACCGGAGATCCGAATCGAGAAAGTCTGGACGTTGCCGCAGGCTTTTTCCGATCATCTGGCGCTGGCTGCCGAAATCCAGCTGCCCTCTCACTCCACCAGAACACATCGATGACCGCCAAACGACTGATCCCTATCCTCCTGCCCTGGTTCGCGCTCGTTATCGTGGGACTGCTGGCGGCATGGCTGCGTTACGGCTTTATCGAGCCGCCCGCCATCGGCAATCTTTGCGAAGACAGTAATGCGCCCGCCTGGTGCAGCATTCGTCAATGGCTCGTGCTGGGGTTCAACAACTACAGCTACGGCATCGCCGCGCTCATCGTCACACTGATAGCGTTGCTGTCGAAGAAGCCTGCGCTCGCATGGCTCGCCGCAGCGCTCGGCCTGTTCGCCGTCATCATGTATTGCTATTACGCCGGCGCCGTGGCGCTGCTGATCGGTTGCTTACGCCTGGTTCGCGTGCAAGCTAACCGCATGGCGACGCCAGTTGACGAACACCGGCAGCGCGATCGCCAGGTTCAAGCCCAGCCATAACCACGCCACTTTGTTCATGCCCATTTCCTGAACTACCGGCACGATCGCTAACAGGGGGCCGGCACAGGCAAGAAAACGCTGCTCCGCTGACGGCATGATGTGTTCGCGCGTCAGCAAACCGAACACGGCATACGCAATGCACGGCAGTGCAAATAGCCCCATCGGAAAATCGAGATAACGGCCGTCGAACGCCATCAGGATGTCGTAAAGCACCAGGCCGAACAGCGAGCCGAAACGCCACCATGACGCGGGTTCCGTATGGTCGAAACGATCGGCAAGATGCGCCGCGATACGTCGCGCCAACGACGTGGCAACCGCCAAGGCCAACACAAGACAGACGGACGACAACAACCATTCCCAGAGCGGTCCGCAGGCATACATCATCTTTCGCACCTGCCACGCTGTCGCCGTGCCGGCCGCAAAGCCCGCCAGCAACAGCGCAAACCAGCCGCGCATACCGTGCCACGTGCGCCCCACGCTCCCGATGACCATAAAGAGCAGCACACCGGCGGCACCGGCCAACCAGCCCAGCCACCAGCGCGGCTCTTCGGTCACCGGTCCCAACATCGGAAACTTCGGCTTCGCGTCGGAATCGAAGATGCCCCAATAGCCACCCACCGTGCCTTCCTGCGCGCGCTTCCACGGCTGATCGAAGGACTCGATCACGTTGTAAGGCATATGCACCTGGGCGGCGAAGTTAAGGAAATCGCGCAAGTAACGCGCTTCGTTCACGATGCTGGGCTCTGCCGTGCGACGCAACCGGCCGGCACTGGGCCATCCGGTTTCGCCGATCATCAGCTGCTTGCCGGGAAACTCGTGTTGCGTACGCGCGTACACGTCCTTGACGTGCTGAATGGCGTCGACCGGCGCGACCGGATTGTTTTCCCAGTACGGCAGGATGTGGATGGTGATGTAGTCCACCGCACTGGCCATCTCCGGATAGCGCAACCAGTATTGCCACACGTCGGCATACGTGACGGGAATCGATGCCGGCACCGACGCGCGCACGGCACGGATGTAAGTAGCCAGGCGCTTGGGCGACATTTCGCCGCGCAGCAACACTTCATTGCCCACGATGATGCCGCGGATCGTTTGCGGATTTGCCTGCGCCGTCGCGACACCCATCGCCACTTCCCGCTGGTTTATTTTATCGATGCCGCCGATCCAGATGCCCATCAACACTTGCAAGTGATACCGCGCGGCAATGGCCGGCACGGCATCGAGTCCGTTGCTTTGCGAGTAGGTGCGCACGCAGTCGAAACGTTGCGACAGCGCACGCAAGTCTTCGTCGATGCGTTCCGGCGGAATGACGAACTTCACGTTCAAAGGCGATTCGCCCACCTTGCGGAACGGCGCATACGACACGCATGCGATACGCGCCGAGGGTGCGTCCGGCAAGTCCACGGGCCGTCCGACATTCCACCACCAGAAACCGCCGGTGATGGCGGTCAGCGCCAGCAACAGCCAGGCGAATCCGTAAGAAGCAGCGTTGTTGGACGATGACGACATGCAGATCCTGTACGTGCAGCACGTTCGAAGCGCGCAAGCTTAACAGCCTGTGCGTAGCGGATAGCCGACAGACGCTCACCCATTGTCGACACCGTCATGGGAAAGCTTACGGCTCGTTCAGGGCGCTCACAAACCATCCATTACACTTTGCCAGGATTGCCCGCAGGAGTTTCCATGGCCCCGCAAGCCGTACCGCGCCCAGGCCGCCGTCTATGGATCGTGTTCATCAGCGGGATGCTGATCGGCACGGTCACGGCACAGACGGATACCGTCACCCTCGACGCACAGCGCGCCGCGTTCAAACAAGCCTATGCGGCCGCCAGTCAGGGCGGCGACAGCTGGCGCGCGCTGGCTGGCAACCTCTCCAATTATCCGCTCTATCCGTATCTCCAGGCCGCGTCGCTCGAGCATGACATCCAGCTGGTCGATCGCCCGGCGGTAGAGGCCTATCTGAAGCAATACCCCGACCTGATCCCTGCCGACGACCTGCGCCGCAATTTTCTGCAAGAACTGGCGCGACGCCAGGATTGGAGCAATTTCCAAGCGATGTACCAGCCCGGCCTTGGCGATGCGTTGACCTGCGACGCCTTGCAGGCGCGGCTGGAAGGCGGCGCCACGCTCGACTTCGATAAGGACCTTGCGACGCTCTGGACAGAACCCACCCTGCCCTCCGCTTGCGATCCGGTGCTGCAGGCGGCGCACGATCAGGGCCTGCTGACTCCGGCACGGATATGGGCGCGTATCGATCTGGCGGTCGATACCGGCAAGGGCGGCACTATTTCGTCGCTTGCGCCATGGCTGTTGGACGAAGACACCCAAGCAGCACAGCGCATTGCCCTGGCGCTGAGTGATCCCGCATCGGCCGTACGCGGCGCCACCAACTGGCCGGACACGGCCCGCGCACGACAAGCCGCCACGCTTGCCCTGGTTCGCCTGGCGCGACGCCAGTCCGACACTGCCGACACCGCGTGGCAAAACCTGCAGAACCACTTTCATTTCGCCCCGACGCAACGCGACAACATACTCAACGCGCTGGCTGTCTTTCACGCCACCGACTACGACGCCAATGCCATGGCACGGCTGATCGACCTTCCACCTACCGCGCAGACCGACACCAGCCGCGAATGGCGTGTACGCGTGGCGCTAGCGGAACAAGATTGGAAAGCGGTGCTTGCCGCTATCGACGCGATGCCAGCGGCACAACAGCAAAACGATGAATGGCTTTATTTCCGCGCACGCGCGCTGAGCGAATTGGGTCAGACCGACCAGGCGCAGCACGCGTACGCCATCGCGGCCGCGCAATCGAGCTACTTCGGCTACTTGGCCGCCGACCACCAAAACGCATCCTATTCCCTTTGCGTGTTGCATCCCGTGGTCAGTGCGCAAGGCGAACAGGCCGTGCTGGCGGTACCGGGCATGCAGCGCGCGTTTGAGCTGTTCGCCGTCGGTATGTTGAAGCCGGCGCGCCGCGAATGGAGCCTGGCATTGGCCAATGCCGACGCGCAAACGTTGCGACAAGCCGTGAATCTTGCCGACCAACGCGGCTGGTACGACCGCGCGATATTCACGTTCAACAACGGACAAGGCCTGGGCTACTACACGCTGCGCTTTCCGCTCGCCAGCCAGGACGGCGTGGTGCAGCAAGCCGAAGAAGCCGGGATCGATCCCGCATGGGCCTACGGCATCCTGCGTCAGGAAAGCGCATGGATGAGCGATGCGCAATCAGGCGCCGATGCGCGCGGGCTGATGCAGTTGGTGCCCGGCACGGCTGCCGAGGTGGCACGCCGCAACGGCTTGCCCTGGAATGGCGGAAATAGCCTGTACGACCCTGCCGTCAATATCGAACTGGGCACGCGCTACCTCGCGCAAATGGCAGCGCGTTTCAACGGTGCACCGTGGCTGGCCAGCGCCGCCTACAACGCGGGCGCCGGCCGCGTGAATCAGTGGCTGGATGTGCGCGGCACCTTGCCGCCCGACCTGTTCGTCGCCACCATCCCCTTTAAAGAAACCCGCGAATACGTTGCACGCGTGATGTACTACAGTGCGATCTACGATTGGCGTCTGCATGGCACCGCCGCACCGATCTCGACCCGCATGACGCCGATCGGACAGCCATATAGCCGTCCGAATGCGCAAGACCCGCGCAAAGACATAAGCTGCGCGGCACCGCCGGAGGCAGCACCTGCAAGATCGGCCTCGGCGCCATCGATACCTGCACCCGCAACAAGCAGCGCACCTGCCACGGACAAGGCGCACTGAACTAAGGATTTTCACCATGTCAACTCAGCGCATCGTCCTACTCGGCGGAACCGGTTTTGTCGGCAGTTATCTTGTGCCCCGGCTCGCAGCCGACGGACATCGCATTACACTGCTCTCGCGCAATCGCGAACTGCACCGCGCGATGGCCGTCTTGCCCAACGTCACCATCCGCAGTGCGGATGTCTACGACGACGCCGTATTGCGCAAACAGCTTGAGGGCGCCGATGTCGTAATCAACTTGATCGGCATCCTTAATCCGCAAGGCCGCCACACCTTCCAGCGTGTCTATGTAGACCTGGCGCGACGATTGATCGATGCCTGCAAGGTCACCGGCGTAAAGCGGCTGCATCAGATGAGTTCGCTCAAAGCGGGTCAGGGCCTATCGCACTATCTGAAAACGCGCGGCGAGGCGGAGACTCTGATCAAGGCGTCGCCGCTCGATTGGACGATCTACCAGCCGAGCGTGATCTTCGGCGACGGCGATGGTCTCGTCACACGCTTTGCCGCGTTGCTGCGTGCGCTGCCGGCTCTACCTCTCGCACGCGCGTCCTCGCGCCTGTCTCCCACTTACGTGGGGGATGTGGTCGAGGCCATCGCGCGCTGCGTCGCCGACGACAAACTCGTCCGACGCCGCAGCTTCGAGCTCTACGGCCCCGAAGTACTAACGCTGGGCGAGATCGTTCGCGCCATCCGCGACACGGCCGGCTTGCGTACGCCGATCATCCCCTTGCACGACAGCCTGGGCCGTCTACAAGCCCAAGTTGCCGGGATGCTGCCTGGCAAGCCTTTCTCGCCGGACAACTTTCGCACGCTGCGTACAGACTCCGTGGGCAAAGTGGACGGCTACGCCGCGCTGGGTATCGTGCCGCAACCCTTTACGCCCTGGCTGCCGCGCCTTGTCCGCGGTTTGCCACGGCAACAACGGCTGGATGCAGCAAGACAGGCTTTTCGCCACCACTGATCGCGCTATCGCAAGGGTGCTCTAGCCCATCGTGGCAGAATGACGTCATGCACACGTATCTGGTGGGCGGCGCGGTCCGCGACAAATGGCTGGGACGACCGGTGGTCGATCGCGATCACGTCGTCGTGGGCGCGCATCCGGATGAGTTACTGGCGCTTGGCTACAAACCTGTAGGCAAGGATTTCCCGGTATTCCTGCATCCGCAGTCCGGTGAGGAATATGCCCTGGCGCGCACCGAACGCAAGACCGGGCACGGCTATCACGGTTTCGCTTTCCATGCGGACCCCAACGTCACGCTGGAACAGGATCTCGCCCGACGCGACCTCACCATCAACGCCATTGCCGAGGACGAGCACGGAGCACTGATTGATCCTTACGGCGGCGTGCGCGATCTGGAACAACGCCTATTGCGGCACGTCTCGCCGGCCTTCGTGGAAGATCCGGTACGTCTGCTGCGAGTCGCGCGCTTTGCCGCGCGCTTCGCCCCGCTTGGCTTCACGGTGGCCGACGAGACGATGACGCTGCTGCAAAAGATGGTACGCGATGGTGAGGTCGATCATCTGGTACCGGAGCGGGTGTGGGCGGAAACGCGTAAAGCGTTAGGTGAAGCGCAACCCTCGGCATTTCTGCGCGTGCTGCGCAACGCAGGCGCGCTAGCGGTGCTGTTTCCGGAAATCGACGCGCTCTATGGCGTGCCGCAGCGCGCGGATTTTCATCCCGAAATCGATACCGGCGTACATCTGGAAATGGTGTTGGATGCCGCCGCACAATGGGTGCCAGGCGATGATCTGGTTGGCTTCTGCGCACTCACGCACGACCTTGGCAAAGCGCTGACACCGGCTGCCGAACTGCCACGTCACGTGGGACATGAAGAACGAGGCGTCAAACCGCTGCGTGCGCTGTCTGCACGCCTGCGAGTGCCTACGGAGTATGCGGAGCTAGCTGAACTTGTCTGCCGCGAACATCTCAATGCGCATCGGGCTTTGGAGCTCAAGCCCTCGACCGTGCTGAAACTGCTGGTTGCACTCGACGCCTTGCGCCGACCGGAACGTCTGACGACCTTCCTCGCCGCTTGCATGGCGGACAAACGGGGACGCCTTGGTCACGAGCAGGACGATTACCCGCAAGCCGCCTGGCTGCGGCGAGCGCGTGATGCCGCCGCATCGGTGACATCGGGCCCCTTTGTCGCCGAAGGCCTACAAGGTCCTGCGGTCGGTGCCGCCATGGAAAAGGCCCGGGTCCAGGCCATCGCCGAAATGAAACTTTGTAACACTTAGCCAAGTCGGCGTATAAAGCACCGATCGCCCTATCGCCCGCCTTAGACCGGAGCATGCCGTGTCGTTGACCTTTTCTTCCCATTCCTCGCTGCGCGAACGCTTCCGGCACTTATGGTGGCTGGGCATCGTTTATGTGGTGCTGGGCGCCATCACTCGCGTGGCCCTGCTGGTGATGACCGGCAAGGGCGTCCCGCACGATCCGCTGGACTGGCTGTACGCCTTCGGCGTCGGCCTGTGTTCGGACTTGATCACCCTGCTGTATGTGGCATGGCCGCTGTTGCTGTTCCTATGGATCGTGCCGTCGCGGCGCCCGCTGGTGGTGACAGCGAAGCAATGGGCGATCTACATCCTGGTGCTCGCGGCGCTGTACGCATGCACGCTGTTTGCCTTGCACCTCGCCATACACGCCGCGATAGCGGATGTCTGGCCGGTAGTGATCGTGTTCCTGTTCTTTCTGCCGATGCCAGCCCTTTGCTACAGCGCGCGCAGCGGGCAGCGCGGTTTGTACGTGCTATGCCTGCTGATGTTGTTCGGGCTTATGTTTGTCGCAGCGGCCGAGTTGGTGTTCTGGAACGAGTTCGGCGTGCGTTTCAACTTTATCGCGGTCGACTACCTGGTCTACACCACGGAAGTAGTGGACAACATCCGCGAGTCGTACCCGATTGGCCGCTGGCTTGCGATGCTGGCGATCGTCGCTGTCGTGATCCTGCTGTTGTCGCGCCGCGCCTTGCGCACACGCGACAACGGCACGCGTTTCGCGCAGCGCGGCAAGGTCGTGGCGGTGTGGTTCGTGCTGACCGTGATATCGCTATTCATGGTCAACAGTTCGACCAAGGATCGCACCGGCAATACCTACGTCAACGAGTTGGCGGGCAATGGTATCTATCAGTTCTTCGGCGCGTTCCGCAGCAGCCATCTGGACTACGATCGCTTCTACCGCACGCTGCCGATCGACGAGGCATTTGCACGCGTCCACGCTCAATTGAAAACCCCCGACGCGACCTTTGTAAGCAACGATCCGCACGACATCACCCGTGAAATCCGCCATCCCGGGCCGGAGAAACATCTCAACGTCGTACTGATCAGCGTGGAGAGTCTCTCGGCCGACTTCATCAAGGCCTTTGGCTCCAGCCACGGCGATATCACGCCCAACCTCGATGCGCTGGTCGGGCAGAGCTTGTTCTTCGATCACCTCTACGCCAACGGCACGCGCACCGTGCGCGGCCTGGAGGCGCTGTCGATGTCGATACCGCCTACACCGGGCGACTCAATCCTCAAGCAAGCGCATAACGAAGACATGCTGACGCTGGGCCAGATCTTCGACCAGCACGGATACGTGTCGCAGTTTGTGTACGGCGGCTACGGCTATTTCGACAACATGAACTACTACTTCGCCCACAACGGCTATCAGATCGTGGATCGCAGCTCGATTCCCAAGAGCATGCCGATCCATGGCGAGAATGTTTGGGGCGTCGCCGATGAAGACCTGTACACGCTGGCGCTAAGCCAAATGGATGCCATCCATACGCAGGGCAAGCCGTTCTTCCTGCACATCATGACCACGTCCAACCATCGCCCCTTCACCTTCCCCGCGGGACGCGTCAAGGAAAGAAACGGCACGCGTGAAGGCGCCATTGCCTATACCGATTGGTCGATTGTCGACTTCATCAATCGCGCGCGCTCCAAGCCCTATTTTGACGACACCGTGTTCGTGATCACGGCCGACCATTGCGCATCGAGCGCAGGGCGTAGCAGCGTTCCGATCGATCGCTATCACATCCCGCTGTGGATCTACGCACCGAAGCACTTCGCACCGCAGCGCGTCGAACAGCAGATGGGCCAGGTCGATATTCCCACCACGCTACTGGGGCTGCTCAATTTCAGTTACCGCAGCCGCTTCTTCGGCTACGACGTTTTCCAGATAGCGCCGAATCAGGAACGCGCATTCCCCGCCACCTACGAAAAGCTGGGTTACCTGCATGGAAAACTTCTCAGTATTCTCGAACCGCAACGCAAGACCGAGCAGGTGATCCCCGACTTCGACACCGGCGATGCCACGCCCGTCAAAACGGTCGACCAGGCCGACCTCGACGACGCCACTGCCGACTATCAGGTGGCGAGTTATCTGTTCAAGCATGGTTTGCTTGCTCGTCAGGCATCGGATGCATCACCCGTTACGCCGACGCCAGTGCCAGCCAGCTCAGCGCGCCCACCGGCGAGCAGCACTACGGGTCACTAGCTGCAGTCCATTCTTGCGCTCTCTCTAGCGAATCGGAGAGGGCGCAAGACCCATCATGAAATGAGAAGTGAGAACTACGGCGACGCTACAAACGCTCGCCTTGATCGGAAGCGAGCAAGTCCGCAGGCACCGGCAATACCGGCAGCCCGCGCGCGAACAGCATGGCCTGGAAGCGTTCGCCCATCTGGTCCGGTAGTGTAAGTTTCTTGACCTGCTGGGCAACGCGATAGCGCGCAACGTCATCCGCAGCGTGTTCGTACGCGTGCTCAAACACCTGCTGCAAACCGGCCGCAATCAAGAACTGTGCTTGAGGCAAGTAAGCGGCAACACCAAAACCTGCGCTATTGCCTGCCTCGGCCAGCGCGGTGAAATCGACCGACGCGGTAAGGTCATTGAGCCCAGGCAGGTGTAGCGGATCGTTGTGTGCGCGATGACGGTAATGCGCCATCAGCGTGCCGTCTTGCCGCTCTGGCAGGTAGAACTCGCGGCGCACGTAGCCATAGTCGATAAAAAGCATCACGCCCGCTTCGAGCGAGCCGGCGATGGCCTGAATCCAGTACGGCAGTTGCGGCAGAATTTCCGAGCGATAGCCGTCCTCGAAGGCACGGCCAAGATCGCGTTCGACATGTCTCACCGCGCCAGCCACCAAAGCGTCCGCGGGACGGTCGACGCGCAGCAGACGCCCGTCGCCGTCGAGTGCCACATGCTCTTCGTACACCTCGCCATGGCGGATGACGAATCGCGTGGTCGGCAACGCATCGATCACTTCGTTGGCGAACAACACGCCGCGCCATATCTCTTCTGGCGGACGATCTATCCACGCAACACGCGCAACCACCTCGGAGGGCAGCGCCGCGGAGAGTCGCTCGCGCTGGCGTTCGCGCAGGTCGGCGCTCGGCTCCAGGATCAGATAGCGGCTCGGCAACACACCGCTGTCGGCAAAGGCTTTAAGCGCCACTTCGGCGAACGCGCCGCTGCCGCCACCCAACTCGAGGAAATTTGCTTTGTCGCCTAACAGCGCAAGCACCGGTTGCACGGCACGAACCACGCATCGCGCAAAGAGATCGCCGAGTTCTGGCGCCGTGACAAAGTCACCCGCTTCACCGAATTTGGTCTTGCCTGCGCTGTAGTAACCCAACCCTGGCGCGTAGAGGCAGCGTTCCATGTACTGCGAAAACGGCATGGGACCGCGCGCGGCGATCTGTTCGCGCAGGTGCTGGAGCAAACGCTCGGAATGAGCGAGCTCGTCGGCGGCGGGCTCGGGTAGGCGGGACGTGGTGGATCGATTCATGAGCTAGTTCGAGGTTTCGGCCGGTCGTGGTTTGAGCAGCCAACGCACGGCGAGCACGCCAATTTCGTAAAGCAGACACATCGGAATGGCCAGCATGATCATCGAGGTGATGTCCGGTGGCGTAACCACCGCCGCGATCGCAAACGCGCCGACCATGGCATAGCGCCGACCCTTGCGAAGCTTGTCCAGATCGACGATGCCGACGGCCGCGAGAATCACCACCGCCACCGGCACTTCGAAACACAGGCCAAAAGCGAAGAACATCAGCATGACGAAATCGAGGTAATGCGTGATGTCCGTCATCATCTCCACGCCCTGCGGCGTAACGGCCGTCAGAAAGCGGAACGCGGCCGGCAACACCAGGAAATAGGCAAAAGCGCAGCCGATGTAGAACAGTATCAAGGCTGCAATCAGTAGCGGACGCGCCAGGCGTTTTTCATGCTTGTACAAACCCGGACTTACAAATGCCCAAAGCTGATAAAGGATCACCGGCATGCTGATGAACAGCGCCGTGTAGAACGCCAGCTTCAACGGCGTCACGAAGGGGCTGGCCACTTCCGTAGCGATCAAATGAGCGCCTTGGGGCAAGCGCGAAACCAACGGCGCCGCCAGCAAGGTGTAAAGCCGATTGGCGAAGGGCACCAGCGCGACCAGCACCAGCACCACGGCGAGTACCGCCTTGATCAGGCGAGTGCGCAGTTCCAGCAAATGCGAGAACAAGCCTTGTTGCAGATCCAGCTCGGGCTCAGACGCCGCCATGTGAGGATTCCTTCTGCGGCGGATCGACCTGGGTGATTTCCTTTTGCGTTTCAGCCAGGTTGGCTTTCGCTTCGGCCGACGTTGCAGCGACCTGTTCGCGTGTCTGATGCATCGCGTTGCTGACTTCGGCTTGCGCAGCTTCGGCGCGCGCCGCCGCTTCGCGTGCGGTGCGCTTGAGTTCCTCGATCTCCAGCTCGCGCTCCACTTCGGCGCGTACACTATCCCAACCGGAGCGCAGGCGCCGTACCAAGGCACCCGCCGTGCGCGCGGCCTGCGGCAGCTTTTCCGGGCCGAGTACGATCAGGGCGACCAGCGCCAGCAAC
Organism: Lysobacterales bacterium; assembly: GCA_015655335.1. Lineage (GTDB taxonomy): Bacteria > Pseudomonadota > Gammaproteobacteria > Xanthomonadales > Rhodanobacteraceae > Dyella_B. Next base: position 42,517 of record JAATFF010000137.1, read on the forward strand.
ACCAGCTTGCCGAGGCTGATCTCGATCATGGTGCCGTCCTGTGATTACTTCGATTCGCTGGAATCGCGCTGATTCTGCTGGGTCTGCGTACCGTCCGGAGACGGCGGCGGGTCGGCCTGCAGTTTTTCCTGCGCCTTGCGCTTCTCCTCGTCCTCGTCGCCCTGCATGGCTTTCTTGAAACCACGCACGGCGTTGCCCAGATCAGAGCCGACCCGGGTCAGTTTGCCGGTGCCGAACACCAGCAAAATGATGACCAACAAGATCGCCCAATGCCAAAAGCTGTCCAAACCCATGAGTACCTCGTTGCGGATTTTGCCGTACACGGCTGCGGGCGCAGCGCCGGCGTTCCGTATCAGTGTGCAGTGTACTCCTCCAGGGCATCGCGGAAATGCACAACCGGCCCTGGAACGTTGCTCACGCCACCCTCGAAAATGCGCCTTGGCGTGACGCCCTGTCCGTAAACCGCCGCATTGGCGTCATAATCGATTTTCAGCACCGACCCGTCCAGCGCAACGCCCGCAAACAGGCCCCGCGCACGCGAGTAGGAATAGATTTCGGCCGTCAGCTGCTGGTAGGTGGCGGCCGACGCGGTACGTCCCACGGGGCCGGCTGCGGCCGACGCGTCCGCACCGATGGTGAATTTGCCGTTGACGATCGAATCCACGCCGCGTTGCGTGCGGAATACCAGCACCACGTCGGTCTTGGACACGCCGATCTGAAAGCCGACGCTACCGCCGCCAAAGGAGATGAAGCTGGGATTGGACCAGGTGCCATCCGGACTCTTCACCGAAATGAGACCTTCGCCGCGACGGCCGCCAAACACGAAGCCGACCTTCAGCACATCGGGGATAACCGCAACCGCCTTGGCGTCCCGGAGCAGATCGCTGGGAATCGACTTGTCCGGCGCCTGCTCGATCTCGTTGAGCACACGCACGGCATTCTGCGCGCGCACCAGCGGGGAATCGTCATCGGCATGCGCGACAGCGACAGGCAGCAACAACGCCAAAGCGAGGAAGGAAATGCGACGCAGCGATGCTTTGAACATGGGCAGCTCCGTTAGGTGAAAAGTTTGGATCGCGGGCGGCGGCGATATGGAGCCACCGCGGCACAAGGCGCTTATGGCAGACTCTGATCGATATCCCGCCACCGTCGCCACGATGCCACGCAGCTACTATACCGGCCTCGCCGGCCAATCCCACGACCAGCCTATACAGGCTGGCGTATTGCTCGTGAACCTTGGCACACCGCAGGCCCCGACGGCTCGGGCGGTGCGACCGTATTTGGCCGAATTTTTAGCCGACCGGCGCGTTATCGAATACCCGCGCTGGCTTTGGTGGCCGATTTTGCACGGCGTGATCTTGCGCATCCGGCCGGCGCGTTCGGCGCACGCCTACGCACGCATCTGGACGGCCGAAGGTTCGCCGCTGCGCGTAGGCTCCGAAAAGCTCGCAGCTGGCCTGCAAGCCACGCTGCGCGGTCAAAGCCCTGGGCCGATTCGCGTTGCGCTAGCCATGCGCTACGGCGAGCCGTCGGTGCGTGCACAAATCGAACAATGGCAGCGCGAAGGTGTGCGCCGGCTGCTGGTGCTGCCGCTGTATCCGCAATACTCGGCCACCTCTACCGGCTCCGTCATCGATGCTGTGGCCGATACGCTCAAGCGTCTGCGTTGGCCGCCCGAGTTGCGCGTCGTCAATGACTACCATGACGACAAGGGCCACATCGAGGCACTCGCCGTTTCCATCGAACGATGGTGGTCCGAACACGGCCGTGGCGAAAAGCTGCTGCTGTCGTTCCACGGTATTCCGCAACGTTACGTGGCCGCCGGCGACCCTTACTTCAACCAATGCCAGAACACAGCAACATTGCTGCGCCAGCGGCTTGGCCTGGACGCATCGCAACTCATCGTGAGCTTTCAATCGCGCGTAGGACGCGAACCCTGGCTACAACCCTATACCGATGCCACCGTGCGACGGCTTGCCGCCGAAGGCATAAAGCGGTTGGATGTGGCATGCCCGGGCTTCGCTGTCGATTGCCTGGAAACGCTCGAAGAAATCGCGATGCAGAATCGTGATTTCTTTATCAACGCCGGTGGCGAAGCGCTGCGGTATATCCCCGCGCTCAACGATAGCCCGGAGCAGCTCGCCAGCCTCTCCGCACTGATCCTCAGACACACTCAAGGCTGGCCAGAGTCCGCTACCGCGACAACACTCCAACGCGATGTCGCGGAGAACCTGCGTGACCGCACCGATTGAGCAGCACGTTGTCCTTTCGCCTTATCTTTCGCTGACCGCACAAATCTGGGGCGACGCCGACGCGCCACCCTTATTGGCGTTGCATGGCTGGTTGGACAACGCCGGCAGTTACGCTTACCTCGCTCCGATCTTGGCGCAAGGCTGGCGCGTGATGGCCCTGGAACTACCTGGCCACGGGCACTCCGGCCATCTGTCTGCTGGTGCGAGTTATCACTATCTCGATTACGTAAACGCCGTGCTCGCTGCCATGGATGCGCTGCAACTGGAGCGCTGTGCGTTAGTCGGTCATTCGCTCGGCGCCGGCATCGCCTCGCTGATCGCCGCGGCGGCACCGCAACGCATCGAGCACCTATACCTGATCGAAGGCCTCGGCCCGCTCGGCGACGATGGTTCGCATACATTGCAGCGCTTCCGCGATGCTTTTTCTGCGCCCGCAACCCAAGGTAAATCCTTGCGCACGTTCCGCGACGTTGATCAGGCCATCAGTGCGCGCACGCTCGCAAGCGGATTGCGCGCCGACCTGGCACGCCCGATTGTCGAACGCGGCTTGCTGGAAACCGAAAACGGCTGGCGTTGGCGTAGCGATTCGCGCCTTACCCGTCCCAGCGCAGCACGCCTGGCGGAAAGCCAGATCTGCGCGCTGCTCGCCGGCATCGAAGCGCCTACCGCCCTGTTGCTGGCGAATCCCGTGACGCCTTATTTGCCTGCGCCGCTGATGCAGGCACGCGCAAGCTATGTACCGCGCATCGCCGTCGATCATCTGGATGGCGGCCACCATCTTCAGCTGGAACATCCGCAAGCAGTCGCCGCGTGGCTGCACAACGTTCGTTGGTGATCATCGCGTCCGACTCGCGCCGAGACCCGCAGCGATGCAACCGTTTCGTCATCCCGACGAAGACCAGGATGACGAAACGGTACGGTTAAGAAGCGACCTTCATCGACTCGTCACTCGTGCCATCACTCAAACCGAAATCGCAAGCCGCTCGGAACGATAGACCTGAGCCGTTATCACCGTCGCCACAACTGCCACGATCAGACCGGAAATCATGCAGGTCGAAATTTGCATCGTGGTGAGTTGTTCGCCCCGCAGCAATTGGCTGATTCCGACCTGCTGCCCCAGCAGAGGCACCGCGTACATCCATGCGGAGACCTTGATCGGCAACACGCTCAGCAGGATCGACGGCAACGCCGGCACCATCATCAGGATCGACAGATAGGTCTGCGCCTCGCGGTAGCTTTTGGCAAAGGCGGCGACCAAGGTTTGCAGCGAAGCCAGCAGGATCACCAGCGGCAGCATCATCAGCAATACCTGCAGCGCAAAGACCGGTCCGAGGTTCATGGTCATGCCCAGCTTTTCCGCCGGAATGATCTTGCCGCATACGCCGAAGCCAATCACGCTGATCAGCAAGCTGGTCAACGAAAACACACTGATCGCGCCCAGCTTGCCCAGCAATACCTTCCAGCGCGGCACGGGATTGGCGAACAGCGGCTCCAGCGATTGCCGCTCGCGCTCGCCCGCGGTGAGATCGATGGCGAGGTACATGCCGCCCATGAAAATCGTCAGCACAAAGAAATACGGCAGGATCGAAAACATCTGCCCTGCGCGCGATTGCGGCGTGGATTGATCGCGGTCGTCAACCGATACCGGTGCCATCATCGTTGGCGACAAGCCGCGCGCCACCAACCGCATCGCCCCCTGATGACGACTGTAGGTTTCGAGCATGCGGCGCAAGCGATCGATCGAACTGCCGGTTTCTTTCTGCGAGGAGTCGTAGATCATCTCCACCTGCGAAGCCTCGCCCTTGCGCCAGGACTTGTCGAAGTCCGCAGGAATGCGCAACACCACATCGGCATCCTGGTCGCGCACGGCCGCTTCCGGATTGGCAACAGCCGGTTGCGGCAGCAGGCCCTGCTGCTTAAGCGCATCGATGAGGTTCGGCGCATATTGCGCACCGATCACCGGAATCTTGAGCGGCTGATCGGCCTTGTTCAATTCGCGGGTGATGATCGTATTCATCAGCAGCACGAAGATGATCGGCCCAATCAACGGTCCATACAACAACGCACTGGTAACGGTGCGCTTGTCGCGCAGATTTTCCTTCACTTCCTTGAGGAAGACAGTAAGCATCGTGTTCATGCGGACAGACCCTCTTCGCTACCGATGATCTTCACGAACGCATCCTCCAGATTCGCCTCGCCCGTTTGCGCACGCAGTGCGTCGGGCGTTTCGTCGGCGACGACGCGGCCATTGGCGATCACCACGATGCGGTCGCAGAGCGCCGCCACCTCTTGCATGATGTGGCTGGAAAACAGCACACAACGCCCCTCATCCTTCAGGCGACGCATAAACTGACGCAGGCCGCGCGTGGCCATGACGTCAAGGCCGTTCGTGGGTTCGTCCAAGATTACGTTTTTCGGATCGTGGACGAGTGCCCGGGCGATGGCGGTCTTTACTCGCTGACCCTGCGAAAAACCTTCGGTGCGACGATCGGCAATATCCGCCATCTCCAGCGCCTCGATCAGCTGTTCGCGACGCGTGCGCGTAAGCGTCTCGTCCAAACCTTGCAAGCGTGCGAAATAATCGATGTTCTCACGCGCTGTCAGCCGCTTGTACAACCCGCGTGCATCGGGCAACACGCCAAGCTGGCGACGCACCGCTTGCGCGTCGCGCGCGACATCGATGCCATCGACCAGGACCTGACCCTGATCAGGCGTCATCAGCGTATAGAGCATGCGTAACGTGGTCGTCTTGCCCGCTCCGTTTGGACCGAGCAGACCGGTGATTTCACCGTCGCGCGCCTTGAAACTGACACCATCCACGGCTTTGACCGCGCCGAAGTGTTTGTGCAGATCTTTTACTTCGATCATGGCAACGCTCCATTGAAGTCGATGAACGCGGGCGTATCGCCCAGTTTGTCCAGACAGCTCGCATCGAGCTGTTTCGGATCGGGCTTGTCGACGAACTTGCCCAGCAGCTGCGGCATGCAGCCACGACTCAGCAGGGAATGACCTTGGCCCTTGAAGATCAGCTGTCGCCCATTCGTCAAACCCGGCAGAATTTGCTCGCCATAGCTGGGTGGCGTGACGGGATCGAACTCGCCCGACAGCATCAGGATTGGCTTGTCGCTTTTCAGTGGCGCGTGGAAATCCGCCGGACGCGTACCGTGCGGCCAGACATCGCACTGGGCCTTGATCGCATCGACGAGATGGTTGCCCAGGATGGTGTTCTGGTCCTGCACCCTGGGCTGCAACATGTCCGCATCTTCGCTACAGATCACGCTCATCGACATGCCGTTGTTCATATCGCCGCTGAGGTCGCCGTTTAGCAACTTTGCCTGGCCGAGCAACGGCCCGACGTCGCCATGCGCGGCAGCGTTGATCGATAGCGGCAGCAATGCCGCCGTCTCCGGCTCATACGCAAACATGCGCACGACGCTTGCGAGAGAAAATTCGCTCAACGGTCGCACGACTGTTTCGTAAGTCTGCGGATCGCGAAAGCTCACCGTATGCGGGTTGGCGCGCAAGGCATCGCGCAATTGGTACAGCGTCTGCATCGAATCGCCAAAACGCTGCTTGCAGGCGGCTACCGCCATGCAATCGGCGAAGTTCTTCTTCAACGCATTGTCCAGGTTGGCGGCGAAGTCCTCACCCAGGATCGCCTGGTTGGGCACGACCGAATCGAGCACGATGCTGCGCACGCTGTCGGGATAGTGCTTCAGATACTGCTGAGCCATGCGGGTGCCGTACGACACACCAACCAGATCCAACGTAGGCGACCCAAGTGCCTTGCGCACGTCTTCGAGATCCTGCGCGGCGATGGTAGTGGTGTAGTAACGCGGGTCGGCCTTCTGTTTGACCTCATCCAGGCAAGCGGCCACCTCTTTGCGCACCTTGTCCAGGTCCAGCGTGAAGGCGGTTTCGTCGGAAGTATCCTCGGCGTTCTTGCAACTGAGCGGATTGGAACCGCCGGTGCCGCGCTGATCCAGCAACAGCACGTCGTGATGTTTGCGTACGTCGCCAAAGGCGGGAGCCTCCACCACCCACGACTCCGTCGCCGCTTCGCCAGGACCACACGCCAGCAACACCGCCATGTCAGGCGCTGGCACTTGAGCGTCGCTACGCGCGATGGCCAGCTTCAAACCGATGTGCCGACTGTGCGGATCGTCGCGATTCTCTGGCACATCGAACGTGGCGCACCACGCCTCCGCCGTCGCGCCACTGCCATGACGACCCAGTTCGCAAGACTTGAACGTGAGCGAACCGCGTTGCCATGTGCGCACCGGCGCTGCCACCTGCTTTTCGACGGTGGAAGCTGTATTCGATGCGACGTCGCTTTTATCCGTCGACGCCTCGTCGCGATGCCAATGCTGGTATGCCAGAAAACCGATCGCGGCGGTGGCGATAACGATGCGTAAAACTGTTCTTGCCTGCGTGGCCATCTAACCCTTACTCCTCTCCGGGTACGAAGATCATTTCGATCGGCATGCCAAACAGGCGTGCGATCTTGAACGCCAGCGGCAGACTCGGATCGTATTTTCCGGTCTCGATGGCATTGATGGTTTGCCTCGATACATCTAGCTTTTGCGCGAGGTCGGCCTGCGACCACCCACGTTCGCCGCGCAGCTCACGCACGAGATTGTTCATGACGGCTGGCGCTTCCGAAAGCCGCGCATGTCGCGTCGAACGCACTTATTCATCGCGCTGCCTGCGACGATACCAACGTGCGATGCCAAGTGCGAGACCTGCCATGGCGAATATCGCGCCCATAGCGCACAAAAATCCTAGGCGCATCTCGTCCAGCGAAGCACGACTTAGCCAGGCAACGATCAACAGCACGACGCCCGCTATGAGGAAGCGTAAATACGCGGGTATGGACGCTTCACTGTCGCAGGAGACATCCGCGCCGTACCGCCGCGAGACCTGCCAGCGCGCCACGCCATAGGTGAGCATCATCACGGGAAATACCCAGATCAGCACCGAGCCGTCCAACTTGAGAACACCGGCGATGCTGAGAAAACCGCCCAGCAAGCTAAGCGCGCCAATCACAGCGGTCGCCACGCCCAAGGCAATCAAATGCGTCCGCTGCTCAAGTTCGTCGCTGGCGCGGATGCGTCGAGCCAGCAAGCCGATGACGTAGCACATGGGCACCACCGGCGCGAGCGCCAGCAGCACCTTCAACGGCACGCTCGTGGCCGTGCGCACCAAGGGCCACACAAGCAGCATGAAGCCGCTGTAGACCGCCATAGCGACCAAAACGCGCCGCTCGTACTGTTTTTGCGAAAAACCTGACATTTCGCGTCCTCCACCCCTTACCCGTTCGCACCGCGGCGACGCGAGCGCTCGCGACCCTGACCCTGTGAATCGCGAGGTGGTCTTCCATCCCGCGCCAACATGTAAAGCATGCTTGACAAAAGGCTAAGTCTGCCATCGCCAGATGTCAAGCGTGCTTTACAAAATCAGCAAATTTGGGCCTTTGGGGAGGTCGCGCGCTGGACCTAGCACGTCACTTTTGGACGGATAGCCCTGAATCTCGAGGCGCAATTCACACTTTTCTTTGACGATCTGTCGGATTTGTATGTATTTCGTGTAGGAAATGTGTAGGAAATTGGCCAGTTTCCAGTGAAAATGTGATGGGGATCACTCTTTGGCCTGATTGTTGCTCAGCTACCCATGCAAGGCGTGGGCCTGCCCGAGGGGGGCGAGGCGCCACCCGGCCCACCGCAAGCGCTTTACCGAACGCTGCACCCTTACCTAGACGCTAAACAAAGGAAAATCGCATGAAGAAGACTCTACTCACCGCCGCGCTGGTTGCCAGCTTTGGCCTCATCGCAATGGCTCCGCGCATTGCAGGTGCTGTCGACGGCACCATCACCATCTCCGGCAAGGTTGTCGCCAACACCTGCACGTTCAGCGTGAACGGTGGCAGTGCCAGCAACACGGTTCAGTTGCCCGTGGTGTTCACGACGGCCCTGGCCGCGTCCGGCGCCGTTGCCGGCACCACGCCGTTTACCCTCAAGGTGAGCGGTTGCGACACGAACCTCACCAGCGTGCAGGAACAATTCGGCGGCTCCAATATCGATGCCGTAACCGGCAACCTGAAGAACACCGCTGCCACCAACAATGTCGAAGTGCAGCTGCTCGCCGGCACCGGCAGCACTCCCGGCTCGGCCATCAATGTCAGCACCAATAACAACTCGCCGGTGGGAACGCTCTCTGGCGGCGCGACCACGCTGAACCTGCAGGCTCAGTACTACGCCACCGGCCCCGCCACCTCGGGCTTGGTGAGCACGACCGTGACGTACACGACCCAGTACCAATAAGTCGCGGAACACGCGCGCTGCGGCAGGGCCATTTCTGCCGCAGCGTAGTTTCGACACGCTCCGCCATTCGCTGATCTTGAGAGTCCACCCATGAATACGCTCATCCGCGCAGTCCGCGCGGGCTTGATGACCATGTGCCTCTTTGCCGGTGCTGCGAATGCCAGCGTGCTGATCGCTGGGACGCGCGTGGTGTTTCCGGCCCAGGACGGCGAAGTCACCGTGCGTCTGACCAACGACAACGCCCATCCGGCATTGGTCGAGGCATGGATCGACAATGGCGATCCCAAGTCCACGCCGGACAAGGTCAATGTGCCGTTTCTGATCACGCCTCCGCTGTTCCGTATGGAGGCGCATAAAGATCAGAGCCTGCGCATCATTTCCACGCCCGCACCGCTGCCCACTGACCGTGAGTCGCTGTTCTGGCTCAACGTATTGGAAATACCGCCCAAGCCCAGCGGAGAAGAAGCAGCCGGCAAAAACCTGTTGCAGTTCGCGGTTCGCTCGCGGCTCAAACTTTTCTACCGCCCTGCGCAGCTCACCGGCGACGCGCAGAAAGCACCCGAGGAAGTGACTTGGAAAGCCGTTGCCGATGGCGATGGCTATGCACTGGAAGTGCGCAATCCCACGCCGTACCACGTCACGATCATCAAATTGTCGCTGGATGTCGGCGGCAAGTCGTACAGCGCGGACCCTGGCATGGTCGATCCGCGCGGCACGCTGCGCCTGAAGGTAAAGGGACTGGCAGCGGCGCCGGCAATGGGCACTTCCGTCACCTATGACATCGTCAACGATTACGGCGCGACCGCCTCGTTCAAAGGCAGTGTTTCGCCGTGACGCGTCGTCGACACACATTTCATGGGGCAGTCTCAGCGCCTAAACATGGTGTGTGCCGCCAGATTTTGCTTTGCGTCGGAATTGCCGCCGCACTGAGCAGCTGGACAATCGCTTCCGCTGCTCCCGCTGCCGCACCGGCCGACGCATCCGCGCCAGCCGCCAACGGTGCGGATGCAAGCGCCAACGGCGGCTATGCCGATTTCGATCGTAGCCTGCTCGCCGGTTCCGGACAGAACACCACGGACCTATCCCGCTTCGAGCACGGCAATCCCGTGCTTCCGGGCAGCTACAACGCGGATATCTACCTCAACGATATCTGGGTTGGCCGCAACGACATACGTTTCGCTGCCACTGCCGCAAATGTCAGCGCCACACCTTGCATTGACCGCAGGTTGCTCGATCAATTGGGCTTGCATCCAGCGAAACTGTCTGCCGAGACCCTTGCAAGCCTGAGCGATCCGAAGACCTGCGTGAGCATAGGCAGCCTGATTCCCGGCGCGGCCATGACGTTCGAGATGTCGCAACTGCGCATCGACGTTAGCGTGCCACAGGCTTCCATGGGCCAGATGGCGCGTGGTTACGTGAATCCGGAATATTGGGATGCCGGCGTGCCGGCAGCGCTGCTGAACTACAACTTCAACAGCTACCGCAGCAGCACTCAGGGCCAAGCGCAGACCACCTCGTATCTGGGACTGAACGCTGGCCTCAATCTCGGCCCCTGGCATTTCCGCGAAGACGCCACCGTCAACTGGCAATCGGCGGTTGCCGGTACGCCGGCGCGCAGCCAGTGGCAAAACATCGACACCTACATACAGCGTGACCTGTCTTCGCTGCGCGCGACGTTGACGATCGGCGACAGCTTTACGGATGGCGCCGTCTTCGACAGTTACGGTATCCGCGGCGTACAGCTCGGTACCGACGATCGCATGCTGCCGCAGTCGCTGCAGGGCTACGCGCCAGTCGTGCATGGCGTAGCTCAGACGAATGCCAAGATCACCGTGCGGCAGAACAACGTGGTGATCTATGAAACCACCGTGGCGCCCGGCCCGTTCACGCTCAATGACCTCTACCCCACCGGCTATGGCGGCAACCTGCAGGTGACGGTGACGGAAGCAGACGGTCGCGTCAGCACCTTCGCCGTGCCGTATGCCTCGGTGGCGCAACTGTTGCGCCCCGGCATTACCCGCTTCGACATCGCCGTCGGCGAACTGCGCGACGCATCGATCCATGATAAGCCTGCTGTGTTGCAAGCTACCGTACAGCACGGCTTCAACAATTTGCTGACGGGATATGCCGGCATCGCGGGCTCGCAAGGCTATGGCGCGCTGCTGGCGGGTGCCGCGATCAATACGCGCTATGGCGCATTCGCGATGGACATCACCCAGGCCAACGCCCACATTCCGGGTTACGCGACGCAGTCGGGCCAGAGTGTGCGTTTGACCTATAGCAAGATTCTCCCGTCGACAGGAACGACGCTGTCCGTCGCTACGTATCGCTATTCTACCGGCGGTTTTCTCAGCCTGACCCAGGCCGAGCAAGCCCGCGACTATGCGCGCCAGGGCGTCAATGCCTTCAACATCGTGCCGCAGCAGGTCGTGCCGACGATCGATGGCGTACCGGTGCAGAGCCTATTGACGCCCGCCCAGCAAGCCGCGCTTACGGGAAGCGCGTTCACCAACAATCCGATCATCTCCGCCACCGGAGTGGAACGGCAGCGCAGCAATTTCACGCTCTCGCTCAGCCAGCCTCTGGGACGCAACGGCGGCTCGATTTACGCCAATGTATCTGCTAGCGACTACTGGAACCGCCGCGGCAACGACACGCAATTCCAGGTCGGCTACAACAACCATTTCCACCAGCTCAGCTACAGCCTCTCCGCCACACGCTCGGTGGATCCGCTGGGCCACTATGACAACGAATACTTCGTGAGCTTCACGTTGCCGTTGGGTCACAGCGCGCATTCACCGAACTTCACGCTGAACATCGGCCATGACCAGCAAAGCGGCGCGCAAGATCAAGCGATGCTCAACGGCACGCTGGGCAGCGATAGCCAGTTCGACTACACCGTCGCAGGAACGCACAACGGCGATGGCGGCGGCAACGCCGGTTCGGTGAGCGTGGGTTACCGCAGTCCGTATGCGGTATTCAATGCCAGCTACGGCGATGGCAGCGGTTATTCGCAGGCCTCGGTGAACGCGAGCGGCTCTGTGATTGCGCACCCGGGTGGTGTCACGTTCGGTCAGCCGCTCGGCGACACAGTGGGTATCGTGTATCTGCCGGGCGCCGCCGGTGCGCACCTGGACAATGCTCCCGGGGCACGCGTGGACCGCTTCGGCTATGCGGTGGTGCCGTACCTGACGCCTTACCAGCTCAATACCATCCAGATCGATCCGAAAGGATTGCCGCTGGACGTGCAACTCGATGCCACCAGTGCACAAGTCGTGCCCTATGCTGGCGCGGTAGTGATGCTGAAGTTCAAGACCGAAAGCGGCCGCACACTCATTGTCCGTGGGCGCTTCCAGGATGGCCAGGCGTTGCCGTTCGGTGCTGAGGTGTTCAACGAGAAAGGGATCTCGTTGGGTGTGGTCGGTCAGGCGGGACAAATTCTCGTCCGCGGCGTCAATCAGAGCGGCGAGCTGACGGTGCGCTGGCAGCAGGACAATGGAATAGGCCAGTCTTGCTCGTTCCCCTACCAATTGGCCCCGCAAGCCAAGGGCAAGCATGCGACAACCTATGAACAGATCGACGCCGTCTGCAAGCCCATCAACACCGTAGCGTCTGTCGGGGGAAATTCATGAATGCTCGCCGTCTCTCACAGAAATGGGCACTAGGTTGCCTCGCAGTGCTGATTGGTGCGCTTGGCGTGACCTCGCGGGCACACGCAGCAACATCTGTCGCCTGCAAGTCGTCTGCCGTCACTCTAAGCATTCCTACCCCAATAACGATCTCGTCCAGTGTCCAAAATGGCCCCATAGGTTCGGCAGGACAAGCGCAGGTCTTGATTACTTGTCAAAAAAGCGCACTCGACGGCAGCCCTTCCAATACCACCATTCAAGCAAATATCAGCGCAATCACATCCGTTCTCAACAGCAATCAGGCTTTCTTCGCCAGCGGCATCAACGGCATCAGTGTTGAACTTACTGCGGTGAGTCCCGCATCGAACGGCCAACCAGTGCCCCCGTCGGGCTCTATAGACAGTCCGGGTTTGGGGAACGGCACCAGAGCGTTGGTCACGGTTTTCAACCCGAGCAACAGTTCCAGCGTTAGCGTGACGTTGACGTTCAATGCTCAGCTCTATGTGACCGGCACCGTCACGGGAGGGGGCACGACTACGCTAACCAGACTCATCACGAGCTTTGAGAACTACACGTTTGGCTCCACAGACAGTAGTACGACTTACGGCTCGTTAAACCTAAATAAGGTCGTCGTGAATCGGTCCTCCTGCCAAGGTAGCAGCCCGACCGTTGCTCTGCCTCCGGTTCTTACCTCCGCGCTGAGCACTGCTGGCGCCACGGCGGGTACGACACCTTTCTCACTCAGTATCACGGGATGTCCGACAGGCACCCAGCTCGCGATTTCGTTTTCCAGTGTCCAGGACGGCAGCGCCACCACCGTGGCACAGTCGACAGGGTCCGCGTCCAATGTGGGCGTGCAGATGCTGAACAGCGCCAGGACCCCCGTGGACATCACCGGCACTCAGACGACAAACCTTGGCACAGTTTCCTCAGGTGGCAACCTGAGTGTTCCCTACTACGCGCAATACTATGCGACAGGGCAGGCCGGCATCGGGACTGTTTCAGCGGCAGTGACGTACACCTTGACCTATCCGTAATTCCATCCGCTACTGCCAGCAACGAAACGTAGGCCATAACTGCTACGCGAACTGAAACAGCAACGCCCAAATAAAGCTCAAGCTATTCGTTTTATTTGCCGATAGCTTTCAAGTGTCACTCATATGTTTGGGTGACCAATACCGGATCGGCACTGCTGGGCTGAGCGGCACGAACGTAGCTGGCAAAGTACTTGAGTACTTGATCGGGTTCCGAGTTGGACAGGTGCACAACGCCGACGTTGTAAATCCGCGATCTATTGACCATCGCCGGATTCGTGCTGGAACAGGTTCGCTGATACGACGGTTGCGCGCCTGCGGCACTTGTGACCGCTCTTAGAAGTTCCAATTCGGCAGCAATACTGCAGGTCGGTTCGACGACTGCGCCCACGAACGTAATCGTTCCGCCTTCGATCGTTCCATTGCCACCTGCCTTCACGGCAAATGACGCGCACATCATCGCGACCGAACAACCTGCCAAAACAAACCAACGCTGCCCACGCATCATGCTGCCCTCCACCGGCACCCACGCGTATGGCGGGCACCTGTAAGCACCATCGGCCGCTGTGCACCGGGCTTAAGAGGCTCTCTCCACTGATGTCACGAAAATGCGAAGTGCGTCACATTCTCTACGTGATCGGGCCGTCAAAAGATTTGCGCACGTCAGCTTTGGCGGCATTTGTGTGGACTGCGTGAATTCCTCGTGAAACAAACAGTTACTGGCACATTTGCGCCGTTGGAACCAGCGTTGGTTATTCGTCGCGATCAACCTGGAACGTGTCCGCACTCCACCTCGGCTCAAGGGCAGTTGAACCGTCGAAAGAGAACGTCTTTAACGCCAACGCGTCATGGCTATGACACTCGTGCGGAACTGTCATGTTTCGCACTTTCCATATCGGCAAAAAATCGACGCGCTTTAGGCTTGATGCAATACGTTGATGCGCTGGCGCTCAGCGAGATGAGATGTACTTCTCGCGTCGAATCTGCGGAATCGGCAAGCCGAATTCCTTCAAGGCATTGAACGCCGCATCCACCATATTGGGATTGCCGCACAGATAAGCGATATCGCGTTCTGCTGCGGGCGCCAGCTCGGCCAGCACATGTTGCACATGGCCTGGGCGATCGCCCGAACGCGGCACGACACGCGGCTGGCGGCTAAGGCATCCGTGGAAGGTGAAGCCGGGATGGGTCTGGGCGAATACTTCGAATTCCTCACCGTAGAGCAATTCCGCTTCATTGCGCGCGCCGTACAACAGCACGACCTCGCGTTCGCCCTGCGCCAGCAGTTTTTCGAATTGCGGGAGCATGGCGCGATACGGTGTCACGCCCGTGCCGGTGGCCAGCAACAGGTAGCGCGGATGCTTATCGGTGTCCTGCAGGCAGAAACGCCCGTAGGGGCCGCTCGCCTCGATCGTTCCACCGAGTTCCAAACCGCCCAGCAGCTTGGTCGCCGCGCCGCCGTCCACGTAGCTCACCGCGATCTCGATGCGCTGCACGGGCGAGCTGCCATCGCCCACGGTCGCCACCGAATAGCTGCGCTTGGTGGCCGTTCCGTCGTCGTAATGGAAGTGGATCTGCAGGAATTGGCCCGGAATAAACGCCAAGGGCAGCCCGTCGGCACGCTCGAAGACAAGGTGCCGCACGGAGGGCGCCAACATGCGGCTATCGGCGAGACGTAGGGTGAAGTGTTCGGCCATGCGGGTATCCGGGAAACAGTGAGTGCGCCCGGCCGAACCGGTCGTCGGGACAAGGCCCGCTATAATAGAGGGCTAGCCCCTATGGTGCAGCCCATGTCTTCTACCCCCGCGCTTGTCGTCGATAATTTGCGCAAAACCTACGGAAACGGCGTCCAGGCGCTCAAAGGCATCAGCCTTACCGTGCAACCTGGCGATTTTTTTGCCCTGCTTGGCCCCAACGGTGCCGGCAAATCCACGTTGATCGGCATTCTCTCCTCGCTGGTCAATTCCACGAGCGGCGACGCCGAGATCTTCGGCGTATCGGTCAACAAACGCCGCAACGAGGCGATGAAGCTGATCGGCCTGGTTCCCCAGGAACTCAACTTCAACCAATTCGAGCGCCCCTTCGACATCTGCGTGAACGAGGCCGGTTTTTATGGCATCCCGCGCAAGATCGCCGCCGAGCGCGCCGAGAAATACCTGAAGGAACTGCGCCTGTGGGATAAGGCCAAGGACCAGGCGCGCATGCTTTCCGGTGGCATGAAGCGCCGCCTGATGATCGCGCGCGCCATGATGAACGAACCGCGCCTGCTAATCCTGGATGAGCCGACCGCCGGTGTGGATATCGAGATCCGCCGCTCGATGTGGCAGTTCATCAGCGGCATCAACGCCGCCGGCACCACGGTGATACTCACCACGCATTACCTGGAAGAAGCCGAACAGCTGTGTCGCAACATCGCGATCATCGACCACGGCGCCATCGTGGAGAACACCACGATGAAGCAGCTGCTATCCAAGCTGGACGTGGAAACGTTCGTGTTCGATGTGGATAACCTGCCCAATCAGCTGCCCGCTTTGCCTGGCATCATTTTCCGGCGTGTCGATGACCATACGCTGGAAGCGGAAATGCCGCGCACGCAAGCGCTCAATGCGTTGTTCGAGGTTTTCAGCAGCCATGGCATCAGCGTGACCTCGATGCGCAACAAAACCAACCGCCTTGAAGAGTTATTCGTACGCTTAGTGGAAAACGGTCGACAGGAAGCGGGCAAGGAGAAAGTGGCATGAGTTATATGGCCGGCAACCTCGTCGCCCTACGCACCATCGTCCGCCGTGAAATCGTGCGAATCATGCGCATATGGACGCAGACGTTGATTCCACCCGCGATCACGATGACGCTTTATTTCGTGATTTTCGGCAAGCTGATCGGCAGTCGCATCGGCACCATCCAGGGCGGCTTCAGCTATATGCAGTACATCGTGCCCGGCTTGGTGATGATGAGCATCATCACCAACAGTTACGGCAATATCTCCAGCTCGTTTTTCGGCGCGAAGTTCCAGCGCTCGGTGGAAGAGATGCTGGTGTCACCGATGTCGAACTGGGTGATCCTGCTCGGGTATGTCACCGGCGCAGTGGCGCGCGGCCTGGTAGTGGGCTTGCTCGTGCTGCTGATCGCACTCGGCTTCACATCGCTGCATGTCGCGCATCCGCTGATCACGCTGCTGTCGGTACTCTTTGGGGCCACGATCTTTTCGCTGGCGGGCTTCGTCAACGCTGTCTATGCGAAGAAGTTTGACGATATCGCATTGGTGCCGACCTTCGTGCTTACTCCGCTTACCTATCTCGGTGGCGTGTTCTACTCGGTGACCATGCTCGGCGAACCGTGGCAGGCCATCTCGCGCATCAACCCTATCCTGTACATGGTCAATGCCTTCCGCTTCGGCGTGCTGGGCATCAGCGATGTGCAGATCGGTGTCGCTTTTGCGGTAATGATGGCGTTCGTAGTCGGGCTGTCGTGGCTCGCGCTGAATCTTCTCAAACGCGGCGTTGGGTTGCGTTCGTGATTTCTGGCTTTTTATGCCGGAATGACGATCGAACCTAAGCAAACTCATGCGCGTCAACAAATACATCAGCGAAGCTGGTCTGTGCTCACGCCGAGAGGCGGACGAGTTGCTGCTGGCCGGCCGCGTCACGATCAATGGCGAAGTCGTCAGCACCGGCGCCAAAGCGCTGGAAGGCGATGAAGTTCGGGTGGATGGCGAAATCGTCCGCGCGCGTATTCTTGCCAGCACACCCGCAGCCAAGCGCGCCGTCTATATCGCACTGAACAAGCCGGTCGGCATCACATGCACCACCGATCAGAGCGTGGACGGCAACATCATCGACTTCGTCGATCATCAGGAACGCATCTTTCCGATCGGACGGCTGGACAAGGATTCCGAAGGATTGATCCTGCTGACCAGCAACGGCGACATCGTCAACGAGATTCTGCGTGCGGAGAATCATCACGAGAAGGAATACCTCGTGGCGGTCAACAAGCCAGTCACGGACGAATTTCTCGCCGGCATGGCCAAAGGCGTCCGCATTCACCATCAGATGACCAAGCCTTGTCGTACGCGCAAGATCGCCAAATTCGGCTTTGCTATCGTGCTGACGCAAGGCCTCAATCGGCAAATCCGTCTGATGGCCGCTGAGTTCGGTTATCGCGTCACGCAGCTTCGCCGCGTGCGCATCATCAACGTGAAGCTCGGCCATCTCAAGCCCGGGCAGTGGCGCAATCTCACCGACGCCGAATTGAAAAGCTTGCTACCCAACCGCACGCAGTGGTGATTCGAACCACTGCGCTTTGTTAGCGGCGTTCAGTGCCGTTTGCGCAGTGGCACATCTCTCAACATCCACGCGGCCGCAAAAGCGAACACAATCACGCACGCCGCCACCATGTAGACAAAGTGCAGTGCGCCGCCGAATGCATTGAGATAAATGCTGCGCAGTGCGTCAGGCAATTGATGCACGCCTTGCGGACCCATCGAATGCGGCAATACGGCATCGCGGGGAAGCGTACCAGCCAACTTCGTATGCAGCTGATTGGTGAACAATGCGCCGAACGCCGCCACACCGATCGAACCGCCGATGGAGCGGAACAGCGTAGCGCCCGATGTCGCCACACCGATGTACTTGAAGTCCACCGCGTTCTGGACGGCAAGAATCAGCACCTGCATCACCATGCCAAGGCCCATGCCGAGCAGGCAGATGTACATGTAAAGCAGCCAGACCGACGTGTCGTTGTTGAGCGTTGCAAGCAATCCCATCGCCACGCACGCGAGCAGCGTGCCGACAATCGGGAAGACGCGATAACGGCCTATTTTGCTGATCATTCGCCCGCTCACGATCGAGGTGAGCATCAGGCCGCACATCATCGGCAGTAGCTGCATGCCGGCTTCCGACGGCGTCGAGTTTTTCACGACCTGCAGATAGAGCGGCAGAAACGTCATGCCGCCAAACAGTGATGTACCGATGATGAAACCGATCAGGCAACACAACAGGAAAGTACGTTCTTTGAATAGGTGCAGCGGAATAATCGGCTCTGATGCATGGCGCTCTTCATAGATAAAGCCGGCGAGCGCGATAAGACCGAAAATCAGCGTGAACCACAATTGCCCCGAATCCCACGGCAGAATCACGCCACCTTGCGTTGTAAACAGAATGATGCACGTCAGCGCCGTCGCGAGAAAACCGGCGCCCATGTAATCAATCTCATGCTTTACATGCGCGGTGTGCGGTTTGAACACGGCGCCGATCACCGCAAGCGCCACGATGCCCAGCGGCAGATTGATGTAGAAAATCCAACGCCAGGACAGATGTTCGACCAGGAAGCCACCAATCAGCGGACCGATCACGGTCGCTAATCCGAATACACCGCCGAACATGCCCTGATAGCGTCCGCGCTCGGCTGGCGGAATCACGTCACCGATCGCTGCCATCGTCACCACCAGCAGACCGCCTCCGCCGAGACCTTGCAGCGCGCGCATCAGAATCAGCTGCGTCATGTTCTGCGCAAGGCCGCAAAGAATCGAACCACCGAGGAACAACACGATGGCCGCCTGCAAAACAATCTTTCGGCCGAAGAGATCGCCGAACTTGCCGTAAAGCGGCACCACGATCGTCGAGGTCAACAAATACGCGGTGACCACCCACGACAGATTCTCCAGTCCGCCCAACTCGCCAACGATGGTGGGAAGTGCCGTGGAAACGATGGTCTGATCCAGCGCCGCGAGCAGCATTACCAGCAGCAGCGCCGAAAACAACAACCGTATGGGCGGATGCTCGCGCATCGGCGCAGGTGCCGGCGTCTCGCCGCCAGCGGCGACGGGGCGCTCTTCTTCGATAACAGGCAAATCTGCGCTCATGGCGGTCGATTGAAATTAATTAATGACTTGGTTAATATATATTGCACTACCCGGTACAGTCAACGGCCTTGGACATGGTGGCGCGAAACACCGACAAATCAGCTCTTCGTCCCCCGGGAGGCCGCTCCAGGCGTCCCATCGAGCCGCGTCGACCCGGCCGGCCGTCGGGCGCCGCAAGCGGACCGGAACAACGCAATCGACTGCTCGACACTGCGCTGGTCCTGTTCGCCAAACACGGCATCGTCGACACACCACTTTCGGCCATCGCACGCGAAGCGGGCGTCACGCCGGCGATGCTGCATTATTACTTCAAGACGCGCGACCAACTGCTCGATGTCGTGATCGATGAACGCATTCAACCGCGTCGCATCGCCGTCGGCGAGATGTTCAAGATGGATGAAGGCGATCCTGTCACCGTCATCACGCGACTGGCGGAAAGGATGATGCAAACCGCAACCGAACAACCGTGGTTCCCGTCGCTGTGGATGCGTGAGGTATTCAGCGACAACGGCATATTGAGGCAACGCATCCTCAAGCGTTACGGAAAGCTCCATCATCAAGGGGCCATCGACTGCATCGCACACTGGCAAGCCCAGGGCCGTCTTAATCCGGATATAGAGCCCGCATTGGTGTTTATCTCCATCCTTGGCCTGACGATCATGCCGCTGATGGCCACTCAGACATGGCAGCGCGATCCCCTACGCACCCCGCTGGGACCGGCGGACATCGCTCGGCACGCCGTGGCAATACTCTCTTACGGCGTCAGTCCCAAACCCTGAAATCATTTACTCGACGCACGCCCGGCCAACCACGAAGGCGGCGGTTCGAGAGCTTCTGATGTATCGGCATCGATCCGGCTGGAATGACTACGACGGCTATGCGCCGCGCGCGCTCTTCATCATCGCCGGGCGCGCCGATCATGGAGCCTTCTTTGGAAAAGACCCCGCAAGGACGCCATCGCTGGATCGCTGCTTGTTGCCTGTTCGTTTGTGCATTCACCGCACTTCCCGTATGTGCCGCCGAAAGCTCGTACCTGTTGGGTGACTGGAGCGGTGAACGCACCCGCCTCGCCGATAAGGGCATCCGCTTGGACTTGGGCGACACCAGCGAAGCCGCGCACAACTTCGCCGGCGGTAGCCGCCACCTGACCCGCTACGCGGATCAGTGGAAGTTCGGCGGCATACTGGACCTGGACAAGCTTTGGGGATGGCGCGGTGGCACGTTTCAGATTGTGGTGACGGACCGCAACGGCCGCAATCTCACTGCCGACGCTCATCTTCCCGTCTATCAGCAGGTGCAGGAAGTGTATGGTCGTGGCCAGACCTGGCACCTGACAGTGTTTGCACTCAACCAAACGTTCCTCGACGGTAAACTCGAATGGAACATAGGCCGCCTGCCAGTCGGCTCGGATTTCGACAGCTTCTCCTGCGACTTCCAAAACCTTACGTTCTGCGGCTCGCCGCCCGGCAATATCGCCGGTGATTACTGGATCAACTGGCCAACCAGCCAGTGGGCCACCTGGCTGAAATTGGACATCACCGCTCAGACTTACGTCAAAGTCGGTGCCTATCAGCTCAATCCCAATTACATCGACGATGACTGGGCTCGTTCCAACGGTTGGAAAGCGAACTTTCCTGGCGGCACCACTGGCGCGCTGATACCGCTGGAATTCGGCTGGACGCCGACAGTCAACGGATTGCCCGGCAGCTACACATTCGGTGGCTGGTTTAACAACGCCGGCGGTTCGGATATTTATTACGACATCCACAAGCAGCCGATCGCACTCACTGGCGAAGCCCCTTTGCAGGACAGTTCGCGCTACGGCGGTTATCTGGGTCTTCAGCAACAAGTAAGCGGAACGCCTAACGAAAACGGCGTCACCGTCTTCGCGAATGCCACGATGACGGATATCAAAACGTCGCCGACCGATCGCCAATTCGCGCTCGGTGCCGAATACAAGGCGCCGTTCGACCGCGCCAATGACATGATCGGTCTCGCCTTCGGTGCCACCCATGGCAGCAACCGCCTTGCGTCTTACCAGCGGCTCTACAACCAGCTAAATCCAGGGGCCGCGGTACCGGTGCAGGATGGCTACGAGTACGCCGCGGAACTGTTCTACAACTGGGCGCCGATCCCATCAATCAACCTGCGGCCGAACCTGCAGTACATGATCCATCCCGGCGGTACCAGCCAGAACAACAACGTGTTCGTACTCGGGCTGAAGACAGTTATTGCGTTCTGAGTCTTGAAAGACCCGGCCATAACGGCCGGGCCCGATACATGATGATGGAACGATGCGCGTCCCTGCGCATCACATGCACTCAGAACGTCACGCTCCAGTTGTTCAACGTGCCGTAGTCGCCGTAGTACTCAGGATCGTTGTCGATCACCTTCAGCTTCCACGTACCGTTTGCCTTCTCGCCGGAGGCGTTCACGGTGAACGTCTTGTTGATGTTGCCGTTGTTCTCGTAGTTCGGCTTCTGCAGGATCGCGTAGTCGCCGCTCGGTGCGTACAACACGATCTCCAGATCACCCGACCAGTTGTGCGTAATGTTGACGTGTACTTGCAGGTTGGACGGCGCATTGCCCGACTCGCCGGTCACCGGGATGTTGCTGGTGATCGTGGCGTTGTCCTTGATCACCACCGGGTTGTTGTTGGAGAACACACCCGAACCGCCGCTGCTGCTTACCGTCACCGATTGGCTGGTGCTGTTGCTGGCGCCAGTGTTATCCGTGACCGCCAGCGACACGGTGTACGTGCCCGCGGAAGCATAGGTGTGACTCGGGCTGGCCGAGGTCGAGGTGCTGCCATCACCGAAATTCCACGCGTACGAACTGATGGTGCCGCCCGTATCGGTGGAGGTGTTGGTGAACGCCGCCGTTAACCCGCTCACGCTATCGGTAAAGCCGGCCACCGGCTTGCCGCTGGCACCCGAAGACACCGTCACCGAACCGCTCTTGGTGTTGGTGGCGCCGGTGCTATCGGTAACCTCTAGCGATACGGTGTATGTGCCGGCCGACGTATAAGTGTGGCTCGGGCTGGCCGATGTGGACGTGCTGCCATCGCCAAAGTTCCACGCGCACGAGGTGATGGTGCCGCCCGTGTCGGTGGATGTATTGGTGAAGCTCACCGTCAGTCCACTGACCGAGTCGGTAAAGTTGGCCACCGGACTGCCGCCGGATGTGCCACCACCGGCCAAGCTGGCCAATTGATTGATGACGGCACTGCCCCAGCCAGTGGTGTAATCCCAGCCTGTAGCAGCCGTTTCACCGCTGTTGTTGCCGGATGTGACGTCGTGGAACGCGGCCGCGTAATTGGCCGATGACGACTGGGCAACTTTGTAGATAACGGGCGCGGCAAAGCCCAAGCTGGTGCCCTTGGCTTGCAGCACGTATGCCCACGTACCGACCGCCAGCGGTGCGGCAAGACTGGTGCCGCCGATCTGCTGGTTGGCTTCGCCATCCACCGTCACCAACGCGCCGCTATCGGGGCTGGCATCGAATGCGATGTCCGGTACGCCACGATGGGTTTGATTGGTAATGCCCGTCACGCCCTGCTGCCAGCTCGGGATGGGTTCGAACGTACTCGGGCTACCACCGGTGGCACCCTCGTTCTCGTTGAGGTTGTTCCACACGGTTTCGCTCGACCATGTCGTGGTACCGCTGGTGTATACCTCGGTGCCACCGACAGCGGTCACGTATTGCGAGCTGGCCGGCCAGCTCGGCGTCACACCGCCGTCGCCGCATTCGTCCGCGCCGGAGTCGCCCGCCGAGACGAAGAAGGTCTGACCTTGCGCGGCCGCTTGCTTGAACGTCGTGTCGTTCGATGCCGCCGAACCGTCCGACTGCGCATAGGTTTCGCATTCACCCAACGAGACATCGATCGCCTTGAGGGTGTTGTCCGACACCACTAGCGCGTAGTCGGTCTGAAGATCGGAATCGTCCAGCGACGCGGCGTTGTAGAAGGTATACGACGTCACGCCGGTCAGCGCGATGATGTCCTGGCTGTCCAGATCCCATTCGCCGTCGCCGCTGGTATCGCTACCCGAAGCGGTACCTTTCACCGTTACCGTGACGCTAGGAAGACCATCGGCGGAAAGGAAGGATTTGATATCGCTCTTGACGTTGGTCAACGAACCTTCCGACACCGAACCGATCGGCACCGATGTAACGCTCGACAGGCTGCCTACGCCGTAGATCGACTTGAAATCGGTGGGATTGTGCCCCACCGCCGAACCGCTCGCTTCAGGATGCGTAGCGTTGGCATGCGCGGCGATGGGATCGGCATAACGCGCAAACACATGCGAGGTATGCACGTTTTGCATGCCAAGCACTGCATTCACCGTGCTCTTCAAGCTGGCAGGAATCTGCACGTCGCTGTTATTGGCGTACGCATCGCGGCCATCGTGCGTCTTCACGTGCACGAAGGTGGTGTTGAACGCCGCTTGTGCGGTATCGGCACGACCGTCGGCCTGCACCAGCGCATGATTGGGCGCGATTTGCACATTGGCAAAGCCGGCTTTGGTCAGGTAGTCGGCAACGGCTTGCGCCTGTTCTTCGGTCGGAGCATAGAGCGCGTTGAATTGATCCGACGTCAACGGCTTGAAGCCAGGCTTGGCCATGTATTTATCGAGCTGTTGTTCATTGCGGAGTTTCAACGTCACAACCACATGCAACGGTTGCGATGTGACCAATGGCCCCACAATCTTGTCACCCTGCCGCAAGCTAACGGCGGGGTGAAGACTGACCAGCGCAGGACTGGCGACTGTAGATGTTGCGTCATCCGCAACAGGTTGCGCCATGGCGCACAGGGAGCTCATCGCGGTGAGTCCCAATGCGACAATCAGCGTTTTGATACGAAAATGGCTCGGCATTTCTAATTCCCCAGGAATTGAGGACGAACGACCCCGATGAGGTCGCGTGTACCTCATGACAGTTATGTCGCGCTCGCACGCGACGCCGTATGTTTCTGTAGATTGCCTAGCGATTCCTCGAGTCTCGGCGTGCTGCTGCTCCCCCTGCGTTCCCATTGCAGGCAGTTGCCGACTCAACACTCGAACGACGCATGCACCTTCAATGATTCGCGTCGTCGTGGAATCCGTCGTCGTCTGCTCCCTACGACGAGTGCATTCGAAATTATCTGTCGAACAAATCTACGTCAAGCTGAAAACATAGAACCGATTGGCAGAAACTAATTACGACGCAGCAGTCGAAAATGCACGCACAACATTCACAAAAATTAATGGCGTATTGCAGCGAGTAAGCGCTTCAAATTGATATCGATAGCAATGAATGGCGCGTTCTAACACGTCTCGTCATGACGATGTGAATCGCTTGTGCAACGCCATTTCGATGTCGACAGCGAGTGAACGTGAAGAAGAAAATCACGCAACCCATTTCGGAGGATGTTGCGGATAACGTCCGCAAAAAAGCGAATCCGCAAGCTTGATGCAAGTATTCGTTTTAGAAGCTGTCATAACGAATACACGACGACTTCGCACTTGCACGATCCAATCTTTCATACGTTCGCTCATGCAGCGACGCGCACGACGCAAATAAAATGAATGGATGCTGACACGCTATACGACGCGTCACGTATTCAAGCGCACACCAAGCTCAGCGAGCCGACGCAATCCATCCGGCGTAGGCAACAAAGCGCGATTGCGATGTGCGCGACGCAGCCATCCTGCATCGATCATGGCGCCGGTAATCGCCACGCCCAACGGACCGCCCAGATGCAGCCGACGCTCGGTCCAATCCAGACAACCGCGCCCACGCAAGTGCAACAGTTGTTGCGTGGACGTCGCCTGCCAACCGGCATGCTCCAATGCATCGGCTGCCGCCGGAAGCAGGCACATGCCCTTGCTCTCCGTTTGCAGCCAACCACGCTCCAACCACGCTTTGCAGAGCGCAACACCCAGCTCTCCAGCAAGATGGCTATAGCACGTGCGTGCACGACACAACGCCGGATCGCGTGCAGCGGTTTGCGGCGCGGTATGTGATGTTTGCGGTAGCGCCATGGCTTCCAGCCATGCCGCCACATCGTCATTGGCCAGCCGAAAATAACGATGACGTCCCTGCTCATGCAGACTGAGCAATCCCCCACCGAGCAACCGTTTCAGATGAGCGCTGGTGGTCGCCGCGCTGACACCGGCGATCTGTGCCAGCTCCCCGGCGGGGCGCATGGTGCCATCCATCAATGCAAGCAGGATCGCCGCGCGCGCCGGTTCTGCCAGCAACGCGCCTAGCTCGGCAAGTTGGTAACGACTGAGCGGGCTGGCTTCGGTCATGTGCGCAGTTTAGCGACCATGACATGCGAACGCTTCGTTGAGCGCCGAAGCGTCGCTGGGTCGTGGCCGTCACACTGGCCGTATGAACACATTCGACACATTAACCATCAACCCGCCGATCCTCTATTTCGGCACGCCAGTGGTGCTGATCACCACGCGCAATGAAGACGGCTCGGCCAATATCACGCCGATGTCGTCGGCCTGGTCCCTGGCCGACCGCGTCGTGATTGGCCTCAGTGGCGGCGGACAGGGCCTGACCAATCTCCTGCGCGAACGGGAATGCGTCTTGAATTTAGCCGCTGAATCGATGCACGCGGCGGTGGAGCGCATAGCCCCAACCAGCGGGCGCCATCCACTTCCCACGTGGAAGCATGAGGCGGGTTACCGCCATGAGGCCGACAAGTTTGCGCTGGCTGGCCTCCATGCCTGCCCATCCATCAAGGTCACTGCACCACGTATCGCCGAATGCCCGCTGCAGCTGGAGTCCCGCATGACGCATTACGTGGATCGTCCCTTGGACGATTGGCATGACACCGCCGGTGGCTTTGCCATTATCGAGCTAGAGGTGCTCCACGTGCATGCGCATGCCGACGTTGTGGTACCCGGTACGCAACATATCGATCCGTCCAGCTATGCGCCACTGTTCTATCTGTTCCGCCACTACGTTGGCCGTGGTGAAACGCTGGGAAAAACCTTCAAGGCGCAGGTGTGAGCGCGTTGTGGGCTTAGCGTTTACGTGCACCCGCCGCACGCGCGTGCTGCCGCGTGTAGTCGCTCATGGCAGTGGCCAGATGATCGTACAACGCACGCGTGCGCGTGCTGCGTCGCAGGTCTTCGTGCATCACCACCCAGGCGTCCATGTTCAGCGTGAAGCTGTCCGCAAATAGCTGCACCAACGCCGGATCGCGACGACCTATCTCGGTTTGGCAGACACCGATGCCATAACCGGCGCGGATCGCGGCCAGCGCCGCAAGATCGCTATCCGTGCGCAGCGCAAAATGCTCGCGCGTGTACGGCAAGCCTGCCGGACGCATGCTGCGAATATAGGGCGTTTCGTGATCGAAGCCGATCAAGGCATGCTTGGTGAGATCCGCCATCGTTCTTGGCCGGCCATTCGCTTCGATATAACGCTTGTGCGCAAAAAAGCTCAGTGTGATTTTGCCCACATGGCGCGCGACCAAGGCATCCTGGGTGGGGCGAACCATGCGAATGGCGATGTCGGCATCTCGCCGCAACAGATCTTCCGCCTGGTTGGACAACGACAATTCGATCACGATGCCGGGATGTCGTTGTCGAAATGCGGCGAGCATGGGCGGCAATACTTCGGCACCGATGACTTCGCTGGCGGTAATGCGCACCACGCCGGCGATCGTATCCTGCCGGGTGGTCGCCGCACGGCGCAGCGCCGCCGACGACGACGCCATCGCCTGTGCATGCGGCACCAATTCGTGCGCCAGATCGGTAGGCGACAAGCCTTGTGGCGAACGCGCGAACAGCGAGACCCCTAACGTCTCCTCCAACTCCCGCATATGCCGGCCCAGGCTTGGTTGAGTCATCCCCAACGCGCGCGCAGCACCGGACAAGCTCCCTTCACGCATGACGGCGAGAAAGGATCGATACAGCTCCCAACCAGGATCGGTTTTGTCCATGCATATTTGTATAGCAGATCTACGCCATTAGGCAATTTTCTTTGATCTTGGACCAGTCCAGACTTTGCCCATTCCAACGGAGAGCACCATGATGAACGCATCGAAGATTGCCCTAGTGGTTGGCGCGAACGGCGGCATTGGCCACGAAGCGTGCTTGGCCCTGAAACGCCATGGCTGGCAAATACGAGCCCTGGTCCGCACGCCTCCTTCGGAACGTAACGCGCATGGAATAACTTGGATCAAAGGCGATGCCCT
Organism: Lysobacterales bacterium; assembly: GCA_015655335.1. Lineage (GTDB taxonomy): Bacteria > Pseudomonadota > Gammaproteobacteria > Xanthomonadales > Rhodanobacteraceae > Dyella_B. Next base: position 69,806 of record JAATFF010000137.1, read on the forward strand.
GCGCACTGCTGACGTGCTTGCTGCGGCCAAAGGCGTCCGCATCATCGTGCACGCGGTCAATCCGCCCGGCTATCGCGGCTGGGATAAAGTGGTGTTGCCGATGCTGGACAACACCATCGAAGCGGCCAAGGCCGAGCGCGCGCGCATCGTACTGCCTGGCACGATCTATAACTTCGGGCCCGATGCATTTCCGTTGCTGCGCGAAGATTCGCCCCAGCGGCCTATCACCCGCAAAGGCGAGATCCGCGCGGAGATGGAACGCAGGCTCGCCGCGGCGGCGCGTTCGGGCGTACGGACATTGATTCTGCGCTGCGGGGAGTTCATCGGCCCGCATGCCGGAAATACATGGTTTGCGCAAGGGCTGGTACAGCCGAACAAGCCGGTGAAAACCCTGCGCTATCCAGGCGATTACCGCATAGGTCACGCGTGGGCGTATCTGCCGGATGTTGGTGAAACCATGGCGCGCTTGCTCGATCGTGAAAGCGAGCTTGCCGACGTCGACACTTTTCACTTTGGCGGTTATTGGCTGGACGGCCACGAGATGGCCGAAGCGGTGCGTCGCGCAACAAACAATCCGCGTATCGCCTTGCGACACTTTCCGTGGTGGCTCACCGCACCGCTTGCGCCGTTTATGGAAACGTTGCGCGAGCTTCGCAAGATGCGCTACTTGTGGAAATCGCCCGCCCAGCTGGACGACAGCAAGCTCGTCGCATTCCTTGGTGGCAAGCCTTACACACCCATCGACGAGGCGCTGCGCACGACGCTGATCGGTATCGGATGTCTATCCTCGCCGATGACATCGGCTGCCGTGACGACTTGAGCCCAGCGCAGAGAAAAACTAGCGCTACATACCGCGCGGTTTGGCCCGATGAGTGGGCGTCGCTGTCCATGGATCGTCGGGCCACGGGTGTTTGGGATAACGTCCCTTGAGTTCTTTCTTCACTTCTGGGTACGTGCGCTCCCAGAATCCCTTGAGATCCTGCGTGACCTGGATGGGACGTCCCGCGGGCGACAACAGATGCAAAGTGACCGGAATGCGGCCACCCGCTACGCGCGGCGTGTCGGCGAGACCGAAGAGTTCCTGCAACTTTACCGCCAGCACGGGCGGCTCGCCGGGACTGTATTCGAGTCGCCGCGTTTGGCCGCTGGGTACCGTCAAGCTATCGGGCACTTGCGCATCGAGTTGCTTGCGTTGTTCGTAGTCGAACTGCACTGCCAGCGCCTGCGAAAGATCGTCTGGAGATAGCGCATCGAGTTTTCGCTTGCCCTGTAGATACGGCGCCAGCCAATGCTCCAACGTATCGAGCAAGTGCGTATCGGATACATTCGGAAGGCCGAGCTCCGGCATCCATTCGCGCAACGATTGCATGCGCATACGCAAACGTTGCGCGGATTCGCTCCAGGGCAATATGTCTAGACCACGACTGCGGATGGCCGCCAGCAACGCGGGTACGGCATCTTCCGCTTGCACGGGAACACTGCGGCGCTCGAGGACAATGGCCGCAAAACGTCGCTCCTCGAAGGCTTCTACCGCGGCGCGTTCGTCGTTCCACCGCACGTTTCGTACGCGCCGGAATTGATCGGAATAGTCGCTCTCCAACACGCGTGGATCGAATGGCGCGGCGGAAAGAATCAGGCTGTCGCGCATTTCATGCCGCAAATCCAGCACCACCAACCAGGGCTCACCCATGAGCGCCGTCTGTTCGTGCAAGCGAGCACCGCGCCCGTTAGCCAGGGTGTAGCGCAGGGGATTGCTTTCGTCTTGACGCGCGATGCGATCGGGAAACGCGTGCAGCAGTAAATCGCCGACCGCGTGACTGTGCGGCACGCCGCTCGCCGCGCTTCGCACATCCAGGCGACGACGCCATCCCTTGCATGCCTGCTCGATCGCCGCCAGCGCGCCGGAATCGACACCGCTGCCGTGCCCTGTCGCACTGCGCCGATCACGCCATGCATGCAGTGCAGCGACACGTATCCGAAAGTCGTCGCTTCGCGACTGCTCGCCGCGCAACGGGGAACGCGCCTCCATCAACGCGAGCAAATCGGCAATGAGTGCGTGCAAGGTCTCCGGCGCACGCAGTGCGGCGGCGCCAAGACGCGGTGTGGCACCGAGCTCAAGCATGCGACGACCAAGCGGCGTCATGCGTTGCTGTTCGTCGAGTGCGCCAAGCCGCATCAACAATTCGCGTGCTTGAGCCAGCGCACCGCTTGGTGGTGCGTCGAACCAAGGCAGCTCCGCGCTGCCCCACGCGGCCAATTCCAGCGCGAGGCCGGACAGTTCGGCCTGCATGATTTCCGCCGTGCGCGCAGGATCCAGTCGACGACTTTGCGGCCAAAGCCGATAGGCCGTGCCTTCCGCTACGCGACCGGCACGGCCGGCGCGCTGGTCGGCCGATGCCTGTGAAATCGTCACGGTTTCCAAGCGGGTGAACCCGGAGTTGGGATCGAATCGCGGTTCGCGCGCTAAACCGGTATCGATCACGGCACGAATGCCTGGCAGCGTAACGCTGGATTCGGCGACGTTGGTCGCCAGCACGATACGGCGCATGCCTTCTTCCGCAGGCGCCAACGCAAGCTGCTGCTCGGTCAGCGATAACTCGCCGTGCAACGCGACGGTTTCCACGTCGTCGCGCTGCAAGGTTTGCGACAACACACTTTGCACACGCGCGATTTCTCGTCGACCCGGCAGAAACGCCAACACGTCGCCCGTGCTTTCGTCCAATGCCTGACGAGCAACACGCGCCAGATGGTTTTCTACGCTTTCCTGCGTACGTGCCGGCGGATAATCGATACGCACCGGAAAACTACGTCCGGGGCTGCTGATGCGCGGCGCATCCAGCCATTGCGCGACACGCTCGCCATCGAGCGTGGCCGACATCACTACGATGCGCAGATCCGGACGCAATGTCGCCTGGATATCCAACGCCAAGGCAGCACCCAGATCTCCGGCCAGATGGCGTTCGTGGAATTCGTCGAACAGAATCGCGCCGATGTCGCTCAGCTCGGGATCGTCCTGAATCAGCCGCGTGAGGATGCCTTCGGTCACGACTTCGATACGCGTAGCGGCGCTGACTTTCGATTCGAAGCGAATGCGATAGCCCACCGTCTGTCCGATGGCCTCGCCAAGCTGCTGCGCCATGAACTGCGCCGCCGCACGCGCTGCGATACGTCGCGGCTCCAGCATCACGATCTTCTTGTTACCCAGCCACGTTGCATCGCGTAAAGCCAGCGGTACTTGGGTGGTCTTACCGGCACCGGGCGGCGCTTCCAGTACCAGGCGCGGCTGCGCGGCCAACGCGGCACGGATATCGGGCAATAACGGCGTGATGGGAAACATCGGCACAGACGGGTTCATGCGCACGATGATAACGGACGTGATGCATGCCCCCTTCCGGGGCATGCATTCAGGTGATCACTGCTTGACGGGCGTCGTTACCACGCCGGTCGGCGCTGCTGAAACAGGAGTCGCGCGCAGTGGCGCCAATGACTCGAACTTGTCCTCGTATTCATCCGTGATCTGCTTGGCTTCGTCGCTGTTGGTGATGACGCGTGGCGTAATCAGCACGATCAGCTCCGTGCGTGTCTTGTTCTTCGAATTCGTGCCGAACAGTCTGCCCAGGATCGGAATGCTGTTGAGGCCCGGAATGCCGGTGTTGCTGTCTTGGTTTTGCTGCTGGATCAAACCGCCGAGCAGAACGGTCTGACCGCTTTGCACGCCGAGCTGAGTCGCCACCTGTCTTTGCGAAATGGTGAAGTTGCCCTGCGAATTCTGCGCACCGGTCTGGCTGACTTGTTGATCGATGTTGAGGTAGATCAAGCCGCCGGGATTCACTCGCGGCTGCACGTCCAGAATCACGCCGGTAGGAATGTATTCGACCTGGCCCACCGTCGTCGCCGTGCTGCTCGTACCAGTGAGACCGGTGTAGTACGTCTGATTGACGGGTATCTGATCGCCCACCTGGATATGCGCCACCTGGTTGTTGAGCACGACCAGCGACGGCGCCGACAACGTTTTGGTGTTGCTATTGGTCTCCATCGCGGAGACGGCCACCTGCATCTTGCTATTCATGAAGGAATAAAAGAGTGACTGGCCGGCGAATTGGTTGCCGCCACCACCCAGTGCAATCTGTCGATGCCGATAGGGTTGGCCGGGCGTGACTGTCGAACTGCCGCTGCTGTCGGTCGAACTGGTACTGCCCGTCAATCCTTCGAGGTACCACTGCACACCGAATTGGAAGTCGCCAACCAGATCCACCTCGAAGATGCGTGTTTCGATTTGCACCTGCAGCGGGGGCACATCGAGTTGCTTGATGGCACCAAGAATTTCTTCCCATTGCGCCGGCCTTGCGCGCACCAGCAGTTGGTTGTTGGCGTCCACCTAACTGATGCGGATGCTGCCGTCTTTGGAGCTGTAGCCCTGTTCCTGACTCGCTGTATTGGCCAGACCACCGTTCATGCCCACGCCGCTGACCGACGTACCGCCGCCAATGCCGCCGGTGGATGTGGAGGAGCCGCCGAAGGTGCTACCCGTCGAAGATGTCGAGGGGTAAGAGCTACTGCCCGTCGTTCCGCCGATGCCGCTGGAAAGTCCCCCCGTGGTGGAGCTACCGAAACTGCCCGCAGTGCTGCCTATACCGCTGGCCGAACCACTCGCGTTATTGCCTAGACCTAGTGTGGTGGCACCACCCGCGCCGGGCGCCACAGCACCGCCGCGATCGTTGCCGCCGCTGCCGGCGTTATCGGTGTAAATCTGCGCCAGATAGTGCGCCAGGTCGGACGCGTTGATGTTGCGCACGTCATACACGTATAGCTGCGGCTCGTTGCCGCCACCCAGATCGATCTTGGCGATCCAATTACCGACTTCGCTGAGGTAGTTCGGTTGCGTACTGATCACGACCAATGCATTGGTGCGCTTGATCGGAATGAAACGCAGCATGCCCGCCAACGGCGTATCGCCCTTGGGACCGAACATGCCATCGAGCTGCGGCATCAGATCATCGACCGTTGCGTGTTGCAGATTGAACACGCCCACCGACATACCGCGCAGCCAATCGACATCGAAGGTGCGCACGGTGCGGTTGTAGTTTTCCAATTCGTCGGGCGTGCCCGACACCACGATGACGTTACGCGAGGTATCGACCAGCAAGATGGCGTCCGCGCGCGTGAACGGCTTGAGCAACTTTTCCATTTGCGTCGCGGCGATGTAATGCAAAGGGAACAGTCGCGCTTGCAATCCACCCGCCGGCGCCGCGGCACCCAGACTGGGCACCAGATTGCCTTGCACGGCGTCCTTATCGGGCATCACCACATAGCGACCGTCGGTCTTGACCAGCGCGTTGTGCGTCCACGACAGCAGCGTTTCCAGGATCGGCATCGCCTGGCTGCTATCCACGGGTTCGGACGTCGAGAAAGAGATGTTGCCCTGCACGCCCGGCACGATGGTGTAGTTCTGTTGCAACAGGTCGCCCAGGATGGCTTTGACCACCGCCTGCACCGGTTGATTCTCGAAATTGAACGTCACCGCACCGCTGCCGGTTGCCGCCGGACGCGGCGTCGGTAGCGCCGTCGGCTGCACGAAGCGCCCGGAGCCGGTGCTGATGCTGGCCACCGCAGGTGTCGGCGTCGTGGTGGACAGTTCGTTATTCAGCGGTTGCGGCTGTGGCGCGGGTTTTTCCGAGCCCGCCACCGCCTCGCGTTCGAGCTCGTGGTTATCGGGCTGGATCAACGGCTTGTGGGCGCCGCAGCCGCTCAGAAAAACGGCCAGCGCGATCGCGCCAATACGCAGGCCGTGGCGTAGTTGAGGTTGCATGCGCGTATGTGACATGAATCAATGTTCTCCCTGGGCGTTTCCGGACTGCTGGGAACGCTGCTTAAGAATGGCGGCCCTGAGCTTGAGTAATCGTTGTGACTGTTCGTCGTTCGAATGCGGTACCGCATTCGATGGCGGCGGTGGCGTAGGGCGTGCTTGCATCTGCATGCCGGACCCTGGCGGGCCGTTCATCGGTATCGCATTGGCTGCCGGGTTCGCGGATTGATCGATGGGCGCGCCGGCCGGCAACTTGAGTTCTGTGCGTCCACTGGACGAGGCAAAAATTGCCGAGCGCGGAAGCACCTTGATCAGTTTCCAATTGCCGTCGGGCAAGCTTGCACCCTCGCGCACGCGCACTTCCTGGCTTTCATCGCCTTTGACGTCATGCGTAGGACCGAGCAAGGCCATGTGCAGCGTCGGAGTGAGGATGACGCCAGTCAATTGCAAATCGCCCAGACTGACGCCTTCGCTGCCGCCGTTGGTAACGATCGGCTTGCGGTCGCTGCTGAACAGCGGGTGCTGCCATACCTGCGCATAGCTATCGAGCAGCGGCGGCGACGGCAGCACGACGTTATGCCCGGCGGGCAAGGGCGGCGCGGTGTGCGGCGGATCCCACTGCACGCTGCGACCTACGCCAAACAACAGCAACAACAGCAATAGCCCGAATACCGCGACGGCGGCCGCGCCTAAAGGAGTGAGTCGACGTTGTGCGGCGGCGTTCATGGCGAGTCATCCCCCGACGACGCATCGCCGCCTGCCGCGTTGGGATTCGCGTTGGCCGAAGCATGTACGTAACCGGCCAGCGTGAACTGCACCTCCAGCGGCGCGGCGCCGGTCTTCTGCATATTCAGCAGCGGATTGCGATAGACGCTGAAATCCTGCACGAACAGATAGGGATTGCCTTTTTCCAGCGTGTACAACAGCCCGATGAGCGGCTGCACGTCGCAATGCAGGCTGATGCTGACCACTACTTTTCGATAGGGATCGCCAGGCGTCACGCTCGGGTTGGACACCGGCATCTTCTGGCTGACTTCGCAGCTGCCTTCTTGCGAGTGCGCGGCCGCATCGTCGACGACACGCTGCATCAAACCTGCAGCGGCCGCGTTGGGATCGTTTTCGGGAAGGAAGGTGCTGCTATCGGCCGAATCGTGCCCCAGCGCCGCGAGGCGCTTTTGCAGTTGCGGCTTCTCGGCAATCGCTGCGGCGAAACGGCTTTGCGTATTGCGCAGATCGTCCATTTGACTGTCGATATCGCGCAGCGGCGCCACGAACCACCAATGCAGCAGCAGGAAATACGCCAGCAACAAAACCAGCACGAGTAGCCCGATGGCAGCGATGCGGCTTTCCAAGGGTTTCATGGGCCGCAGCTTCATCGCGTCGCTCCTGCGCTGCTATTGGCTGCAGGCTTGGTTGCGCTGAGCGTGCGCAATTGCGCATCCATGTAGAAACGCTCCTTGTTCGTCGTGGGATCGCGCTGGATCACACCCTGAAAGTTCGCACCGGTGATCAACTTGCTGCCTTGCAATGCATCGATTAGCGGCGCGGCCTTGGCGCTTTGTCCCTGGATGCCGAGACGGCCGTTGCTGTCGACGGTGAAGCGTTCGAGCCAGGTGTCGTCGGGAATGCGCGCCGTCAGATCCTGCAGCACATCGACCACCGCGATGGAATCCGTCTTGCGTCGAACGAGGAAACCCGCCGCGCCGGTGCTGTCTTCCAGTTGCTTGCGCAGTTCGCCGATCTTCTGCGCATCGCCGCGCATGCCGTCGACCTGGGCCTGCATGGCGGCCAGCGCGTCCTGGCGGTTGTGCAGCCACTGATCCAAGCAAAGCAGCAACAAGAACACGGCCGCCGCGGCCAAGGCGATATTGAGCCGGCGCCGCGGATCGCGATGCACGCGTGCCATCTCCGGCGGCAATAGGTTGACGCCAAGTCGCGTATCGCCATCGCACAGATCCACGGCATCGATCGCAATGCCGGCATTGCGCAAGTGCTCGAGCTTGGCGTCCACCGCCGCGCGCGGTGCGGCCACCAGTTCGGCAGCCATGCGGCCTGCGGGTGCGGGGCCCGGTAGCTCGCGCAGGTCGTAGTACACCTGATCGGCGCGGAACGGTGTTTGCCGATCCATTTCGAACGCCCCGATCTGGCGCAGATTGTCCCTTGCCGCTTCCGGCAGCAGCAGTCGTCGGCGCAACACGGCATCGTGCGGCAGACATAGGGCCAGCCGCAGGTCCTGACGATCCACGCCCGCTACGGCGGCACTCAGCACGGCTTGTTGCGCGGGAGCATCCAGCGCATCGCTCCATGCCGGCGAGGTTTCTGCCTGCCCGCTGCGGCGAACGTGCCACTGACCGTCTTCATGCCGCAGCAGGCACCAGACGTTGCCGCCTCTGAAAAACATCTGCCAGCGCACCGGCAGCAGTGCACGCAATTCGCCACCCCACCAGGCAAAAAAACCTGGCAGCGGTGAGCCGCGCCATGCGCGGCGTGCGCGATCGATCTGCGGTCGCAGTGTCTGCGTAGCGGAATTCACTCCCCATCTCCCTCTTGCCAGCGCAGCACCGCAAAAGATTGCGAACCGGGCCGAAATCCCTGCAAGCGTACCGTGGCACGCAGTACTGCGCGCGTTCCATCGGGAAGCACGGCCTCCGAACGAATACTATGCGTGATGCCATTGTTGGCGACCAGCCCTGTCGCCGCATTGGCCGCTGCGGCACCCGAACGCGCGGCGATCGCCGCCACCGCATGCTGCACATCCATGCCCGGCAATGAGGCCAAGGCGAGCAACTGCGCGGTATTCGGGTCGGGGCTGGATCTTCCGGACCAGATTGTGACGTAGGGCATGACGGTTTCGTACAACGCCGGATCCATGCCCAACACCATCTGCAATTCCTCGATGCTGGCGAACGGGCCGTTGCGCGGACCGTAATCGCGCCCCGCGGCAGCGTAAGCAGCGGCGCGTTGCGAACCTTGTTGTTGAGATACCGAGAAGCTGCGCCAGTCGGTCACGGCCTGCGCTAGCGTCGTCGCACGCACCGCATCGACACCGGCCGCGCGAAACAGATTGGTCAGAACATCGGGCGTGGCGGCATTGAGGTCTACCTTGCCGCTTTCGGCAACGACTGATACGCCGACCTTCGCCCCGTCGAAGGGGAAGGGATAGATCCGTCCGTCGCCGACCCAGCGATCCGAGATATTCGGCGCCTGCAGGGCGTAGATGGCGCGCATCACACCCGCTTCCGCCGCGTAGTGCGCCTGCGTTTGCTGGAACTGATAACTCGCTTGCAGCCCTTCGGTATGGGCCAACACCGCATAGCCGCCAAGCAATATGGCGAGCAACGTGCAGGCCCACATCACCACCAGCAATGCAACGCCGCGTTGCGCGCGCTTCATGGACCGACTCCCGGGCCACGCAGACCGCGCAACAGATTGCCGGGACCTTGCGACGCCGCGGCACTGACACGCAGCGGCGCACTCAGCAGCGGCCACTCACGACCGTGCTCAAGCACGAGCTTGATCGTGACCACGCTTGGCATGTTGTTGGTGTATTTCCAATCGCCTTGCCAATCCATTGGCTGACCCTGCTCATTGATGCCACGGTAACTGAAACCGCCGCCGGTGATGCCCTCGACCAGCACCTGCGGATCGCCCAGTGGCTTGGGCGCACTGCCATCCGGCGGAAGAACGGCAAGACTCGCTTCGAGCCGTTTGCCTTCGCCTTTGTCGCCGGGAACCAGTTTGATCTGAATCAGCTGCGGTCCCATCTTGCCGAGATAACCGGGCAAGGGTGCGACAAAACGCATTTCATTTTCGCTACCGACAAAATAAATATTGTCGCCGTTGTCGTCGCGAGAGATCGCTTGCGCCATGGCTTGCGCGAGCTCACGACGCAAAAACTGTTGCGCGGAGCGCACTTCATCGAGTTGCTCGATCTTTGCGGTACCGGCCTGCACCGTATGAGTCGTTGAGCGCACACCGGAATACACACCCAGCAGCAGCAATGCCAGTAGCGCCATCGCACCAAGCACTTCAAGCAGCGTGAACCCGGCCGCGCGCTTCATAGTCCTGGCGCCGTCGTTGCAGTGCTGCCGATGCGCAGCGTGCTGAAGTGCGCAGTGTGCTCGAACGGTGCCGAGCCCCACGACACATCGAGATCGAGCCGATACATCTGCATGGCGTTGGCATTGGCCGCGGGCGTCACGCCGGGCGCCTGCCAGGGCATCACTTGTAGGTGCCAGCGATAGTGATCATCGAAATGACCGCTGCTCACACCGGGCTGGATGGGATCGAGCGCGAAGCGCGTATCCAGCAGCGTACGCGCCCACAGCGCTGCCTGGCTGTGTTCGGCGGCATTCTGCGAAAGACGAATCGAACCGCCCGCCACTTCCATCAAGGCGGCAAAGGTAATCGCCAGCAACATAATTGCTGCGATCACCTCAAGCAGACTGAAGCCACGCACATGGCGGCGCGGCGTGTTCATGAATGCGTTCCCGTGTCGAACACGCTGATCGCACCGGTGAGCCATGACACGTTGATGTGCCATTCGCGCTGACCGCTACGCAACGTGATACGGCCGCCAGTCGAGCTGCCGTCGGGAAAGAAACGAATGCGCGCGATGTCGCCACCGGTCTGGTCGTTCGTGGCACTGGTTACCGACAGATCCAGTCCTTTGGGTAGACGCACGTCACGCTGATTCGCGCCACGATATACATCGTCGCGCGTATCGACCTGAAAGATGCGTTGCTCGCCATGCACGATCGCTTGCGTCCGCGTTGCGCGAAGCGCTGCGGCTAGTTCGCCGGCGGCGGCGTTGATGCGTGCGCTGGCCAGTCCGTGTGCGACAGAAATGGACACGGCCGCCGCCGCGATACCGATCAAAATAATCACGGCGAGCATTTCAAGCAGCGTGAAAGCACGCATGGCGCGCCGGGAGGGAGATCGGGCAAAAGCGACGGTCGGAAGCGATGTCATTTCGCCCCTTTCACCGACGCGCATTACCGATCTCCGGTTTTTCACTGCCAGTTGCCTACGTCGGCGCTGTAGCCCTCACCGCCTGGCTTGCCGTCCTGACCGTAGAAGATCAGGTCGTAGTTACCGTGTTCGCCGGGATATTTGTAGCCAAACTCATGGCCCCACGGATCCTTGAGCTGCGACGGTTTTACATACGGTCCTTGCCAGTTGTTTGCGTTGGCCGGCTTGGTGGTCAGATCGTCCAGCTGCGACGGCGGCGAGCCGTTATCCAGCGCGTAGCTATCGATGGCCTGGCTCAAGGTGGTGAGCTGTGCCTTGCCCGCACCGTACTTGCCTTTGTCCACGCTACTGCCAACCTGGCGTACCACGATGGCGCCGACGATGCCGATCAGCACAATCACCGCCAGCATTTCCAGCAGGGTGAAGCCGGCGCTGCGATGAGGATGGCGCAGGGACCGGGTTCGGGAATATCTGTACTGCATGGGCTGGTTTCTCCGTTTTTTAGGCGTGGAACAGGGATACATAGATCGGACAACAACGATCATTGGATGTTGCTGGTAAGACTGAGCAAAGGCAGCAGGATGGCCGACATGATGATGGCTACGAAGAACGTCATGACGATGGTGAGTGCGGGTACCAGCGCGGCCAGCAGACGGTCGATCGAGCGCCGGCTTTCCAGCTCGAAGGTATCGGCCACTTTCAGCAGCATGGTGTCGAGCTGCCCCGCCTCTTCGCCCACTTGCACCATCTGAATTGCCAGGCGCGGGAAACGCTGAGACTGCGCCAGCGCCAGGCTGAGCCCATTGCCGCCTTTGACCATCTCGGTAGCCTGGATCAGCGACTCATCCAGCGCGCGATTGGAGGTGACCATGCGCGCGATGCTCAAGGCCGACAGCAACGGCACGCCGTTCTTCACCAACGTACCGAGCGTGCGCGCCAAGCGTGCGGTTTCCACCTTCAGCACCAGCGGACCGACCATGCGCATCTTCAACAAACGCTCGTGCCAGGCCAGACGCAAAGCCGGATCGCGCATGCGCGCACGCCATACGAAGAAGCCGCAGACAATGATGATCAGAATCAGCCACCACCAATCCTGCAAGGTGGTGCCCAACGCGAGCACGGCGCGGGTGATCCAGGGAATAGGCACCTGCATGTCCTGGAAAATCGGCACGAATTGCGGCACCACATAGGTGAGCAGCAATAACAGCGAACCGAGCACGCCGACCATCAGGAACGCCGGATAGATCAAGGCATTGATGATGCTGCCGCGCAGCTCTTGCGTGCGCTCCAGATAATCGGCGAGGCGACGCAGCGTATCTTCCAGCGATCCGCCCACTTCGCCCGCACGCACCAGCGCGATATAGAGCTTGGGAAATACACCGTGCTCTTCGTCCAGCGCTTGCGACAACGGCGTACCGCCGCGCACGCGATCCCGCACGCGCTCGATCAGTTTTTTCGCGTGCTCGCCTTCGGGAAGATCCATCAGGATGCCCAGCGCGCGATCCAGCGGTTGTCCCGCACCGAGCAAGGTCGCCAGCTGATGCGTGAACTGCGCCAGCTGATCGCCACTGAAAGGACCGCGCTTGAATAAAGCAGCCAACCCGCTGCCCTGGCCGCCTGCATCGGCGAGCTTGGCCTCCAGCGGCGTGTGACCCTGATCCTGCAGCCGCACGATGACTTCGTCGAGGCTGGTGGCCTCCATCTGCCCATGCAAAATTTCGCCGGCGGCACTGACGGCGCGATAGCGGAATTGGCTCATGGCAAGAACAACTCGTTGCGTTCTCCTCCTCTCCCCTGTGGGGAGAGGATTGAGGTGAGGGGATCAGTCTTGCGCTGATACCCATCGAAGCTCGCCTCGATGGAAGTCATCTGCGAGAACCACCCCTCACCCCTGCCCTCTCCCCGACGGGGAGAGGGAATGAAAGCGGTATCAACCCTCCTGCGTAACACGCAACACCTCCTCAATGGTGGTGATGCCTGCCACGGCTTTGGAAATGCCGTCCTCATACATCGTGCGCATGCCTTCCGCGCGCGCCTGCCGCTCGATTTCGCCCGCATCGGCGCGTTGCATGACCAGGCGGCGCAGCGGATCGCTCATCACCAGAAATTCCATGATGGCGCGGCGGCCGCGATAGCCCGTCGGATTGGTGGTGCTGGTGCCGGGTTTCCACAAGCGGATCGGCCGTTCGTCGGTGTATTTTTCCAGCTCGAATTCCGCGATGACTTCCGGCGGCGCCTCGTAGGAAGTGGCGGTTTCCGGATCGAGCCTGCGCACCAGTCGTTGCGCAAGAATACCGTTGACGGTGGAACCGAGCAGGTAATCTTCTACCCCCATGTCGAGCATGCGGGTAACGCCACCGGCAGCACTGTTGGTATGCAGCGTGGACAACACCAAGTGACCGGTGAGGGCGGACTGGATGGCGATGCGGCAGGTTTCCAGATCGCGCATTTCGCCGATCATGATCACGTCGGGATCCTGACGCATGATCGAGCGCAGCGCATTGGCGAAATCCAGACCGATCTGCGGCTTCACCTGAATCTGATTGATACCCTCAAGCTGGTATTCGACCGGATCCTCCACGGTGATGATCTTCACGCCCGGCGTGTTGATCTTCGACAGGGCGGTGTACAGCGTGGTGGTTTTACCCGAGCCGGTCGGTCCGGTGACCAACAAGATGCCGTGCGGCCGCTCCAGCACGTTGACGAAACGTTCACGGAAGTTTTCGGTGAAGCCCAGCGATGCGAAATCGAACACCACCGTTTCGCGATCCAGAATACGCATCACCACCGATTCGCCGAAACTGGTGGGCACGGTGGACACGCGCAGATCCAACTCCTTGCCCTGCACGCGCAGCTGGATGCGTCCGTCTTGCGGCAGGCGACGTTCGGCGATATTGAGCTCGGCCATGATCTTGACGCGGCTGATCACCGCGGCTGTGGAGCTCGAAATCCGAAGGATTGCTGGCCGCGGCTTTGGCGATCTCGAAGGTCACCACGCCGCCGTTCACCAGGTCGGCCAGGCATTGGTCGAACGTCTGCATGCCGTACTGATCGCGGCCGCCGGCGATGAAATCGCGGATCTCGCCGATGCGCTGGCCATCCATCATCAGGTCACGAATGGCCGGCGTGTTAATCATGATTTCGGTGGCGACGGCGCGGCCCTTTCCTTTCTTCTTCGGAAGCAGGC
>JAATFF010000104.1 GCA_015655335.1 Lysobacterales bacterium
ATCGAATGCCGCATCAATGCTGAAGATCCCGACACTTTCATGCCGTCGCCAGGCACGGTGAAACGCTTCGAAGCACCGGGCGGCCCAGGTGTGCGCGTGGATACGCATCTGTACGACGGCTACAAGATTCCGCCGAACTACGACTCGATGATCGGCAAGCTGATCGTGCACGGCCCCGACCGCGAAACGGCGATTGCACGCATGCGCCTTGCACTCGCGGAAACGGTGATCGAAGGCGTGAAGTGCAACATTCCGCTGCAGCAACGCATCATGGCCGACGTCGGCTTCCAGCAGGGTGGACAGAACATCCATTATCTGGAAAAGCGCATGGCGGAACACAAGGAACATCCGCACAGCGGTCATTGAGGATCGTTTTTTGCTTGCGCCTCATCTCCCCTCCGGGGAGAGGATTGAGGTGAGGGGTCACGCTCGCGATTGACTGTCATCGAAGCATGCTTCAAGTGAACCGCATCGCAAGATTGCCCCCCTCGCCCTACCCTCTCCTCGAAGGGGAGAGGGAAAATGCGGCAACCTTCCGCTTCACCGACGGACCCATGATGCCCTGGCTCGAACTCTCCCTGATCGCCCGCGCTGAACAGCAACCTCGCGCCGAGGAAGCGCTCGACGATCTGGGCGCCTTGTCGATCACGCTACAGGATGCTGACGCCGAAACACCGGACGAACAGGCGATCTTCGAACCCGGCGTCGGCGAACTACCGCTGTGGCCAACGATTACGCTCAATGCGCTCTTCGATGCCGACACCGATCGCCGGGGTTTGACCGAAGCCTTGGGCGAACTCCTGCCCTGGCTCGAACCCGATCAGCTCAACTTCCGCGACATTGCCGATGAAGACTGGGAACGCGCCTGGATGGACCAGTTCAAGCCGATGCCGTTCGGACGCCGGCTGTGGATCTATCCGTGGAACATCGAACCGCCTGAAGATGACTGTGTCATCGTACGACTGGACCCAGGCCTGGCCTTCGGCAGCGGCACTCATCCCACCACGGCGCTATGCCTGGAATGGCTCGACGGCTTAGACCTCGCCGGCAAGCGCGTGATCGACTTCGGATGCGGCTCGGGCATTCTCGCCATCGCTGCACTCAAACTTGGCGCGGCGGCCGCGGTAGGCGTGGATAACGATCCGCAAGCCCTTACGGCATCGGCCGACAACGCCGAGCGCAATCACGTCGCCGAACGACTCGCCTTGTTCCTGCCCGAGGACTTCGCGGGCGAGCCGGCCGATGTCTTCGTCGCCAATATCCTCGCCGGTCCACTGGGCGAACTCGCCCCCACGTTTGCTGCCGCGACGAAGCCCGGCGCTCCGTTCGCGATATCCGGCATCCTGCAAGGGCAACAGGACGAATTGTTGGCCCGCTATGCCGAATGGTTCGACGCCCTGCGCGCGGATACGCGCGAAGATTGGGTGCGCATCAGCGGCCATCGCCGCACTGAAGCCCTCTCCCCATTGGGGAGAGGGTTGGGGTGAGGGGACAACCTTGCGTTGAGGGTGATTCGAAGTACGCTTCGATGTAGACCAGCGCAAGCCGCTGCCCTTCACCTCAATCCTCTCTCCCACAGGGACTACCTTCGGGTCGCCCAACGGGGAGAGGAGGCGAATGCAAAGAGCCACTCTCACGCATGTATACGCAATGCCCTGAATGCCTTTCCGTGTTTTCAGTGGATGCGCGCACGCTTGCGCAAGCGCATGGCTTTGTCATGTGCGGACATTGCGGTGCAGGCTTTGATTGCATCGGCACGTTGGCCGATCATCTGCCGCCCGAGCCATTCATCGAGTTGCCCTCGCACGAACCCGGTGTAGAGCCACCTCGCGTCGATCTGGTGGTCTATCGGCCGCAACAGATCACGGCGCAAGCAACAGCTGCTGCCGAGACACTGCCTACGCACGACGATTTTGCAGACCTCATCGTTACACCGCGCTTCGCACGCCATCAACGCGCTGAAAAACCGCGCCGCTGGCCGTGGATCCTCGCATGCGCATTTTTACTGTTAGGCCTGGCCGCCCAGCTTGCATGGGCCTTGCGTGATACCTTGATTTCAGATGCCACCATCGGTCCGCTATTAAGACAAACGTGCGCTGCGTTACGTTGTGAATTGCCGCCAGTGCGCGACGGCGATAAGTTGCGGCTATTGGCACGCGACGTGCAGACGCATCCCACGGTGACCGGCGCGCTGCTGATCAGCGCCACCATACGCAATGACGCCGCATTCACGCAGCCGTGGCCGGTGGTGACGATTCGCTTGTCCGATGCCAACGGCAAAGTGCTCGCCATGCGCCGTCTGGATCCTTACGAATATCTCGATGACACCGAGCAATTGCAACGCGGCCTGGCGCCAGGCGTAAACACTGCGTTGATCTTCGAGGTGGAAGACCCGGGCCGGCAAGCCGTCGCCTTTGACCTAGGTTTCGAATAAGCTGCGCTTAGTGCCTGTCCGGCATAGCGTTATGATTTTTCCTAGCGCGAGACTCTTAATTTTGTCGTCGAGCGCGAGTACACTCGATCCCTCGCGCAAAAGAAAGCGCGACTGCCGATCCGCCGCGAATGCGGTAACTGCCATAAACATGGCAACGGCCAATGCAGCCGTTGCGTGAGCACGTGAGGGGAAATGTCCTTGAACGCCGTCAGACTGCCTGCCAACGAGGCTGTTCGCGAATCCTCGTCGCAGAGCGCGCTGAGTGAATGCGTCAGCCGCACCGTACGCCGCTATCTTGCGGACATCGGCGACACGTCGTGCGACGAAGGTCTTCACGCGCTGGTGATTCGCGAAGTCGAAGGCCCGCTGCTGCGCGAAGTGCTTGCGTTCCATGACGGCAACCAAAGCCGCGCTGCTGCCGTGCTTGGTATCAATCGCGCCACCTTGCGCAAGAAACTCGCCGCCCACGGCCTGCTCTGAAACATCGCCGCCCTAGCGCGCGCATCGTCGTTTAGCCGTCCAAACGCAGCCCTCACGCACCGCGGCAACCCCTGGCCGGTCGCGCTATAATGCGCGGCTTTACCGCTTTGGAAACCGCCATGTCCGCACCCGCCATCACCCCCATCCGCCGCGCCCTGATCAGCGTTTCGGACAAAACAGGGCTGATCGAACTGGGGCGCCGCCTGGCCACGGCCAACGTGGAGCTGCTTTCCACGGGCGGCAGCGCCAAAGCCCTGCGCGAGGCCGGCATTGCGGTGAAAGACGTCAGCGATGTCACAGGTTTCCGCGAGATCATGGATGGCCGCGTGAAGACCCTGCATCCCAAGGTCCACGGCGGCTTGCTGGGCCGTCGAGGCACCGATGACACCATGATGGCCGAGCTTGGCATCGCCCCCATCGATCTGCTGGTGTTGAACCTCTATCCGTTCGAAGCCACGGTAGCCCGGCCCGACTGCACGCTGGACGAGGCCATCGAGAACATCGATATCGGTGGACCGGCCATGCTGCGCTCCGCTGCCAAGAACTGGAACGATGTCGGCGTACTTACCTCGCCCGATCAATACGAAGAAGCACTCGCTGAAATCGAACAACATGGTGGTCTAAGCCGTGCCACGCGTTTCAAACTCTCCGTCACCGCGTTTAATCGCGTATCGAACTATGACGGCGCCATCAGCGATTATCTTTCGGGCGTGCAGCTCAACGATGCGCACGACGCGATTACCGGTCACGAAGCCTTCCCGGGCCAGGCCAACGGCCGCTTCGTGAAACTGATGGATCTGCGGTACGGCGAAAATCCCCATCAGCAAGCCGCGTTCTATCGCGACCTGCATCCGCAGCCGGGCACACTTGCGACGTTCCGTCAGCTGCAAGGCAAGGAACTCTCGTTTAATAACATCGCCGACTCCGACGCGGCGTGGGAATGCGTACGCAGTTTCAGCAAGCCGGCCTGCGTCATCGTCAAACATGCCAATCCCTGCGGTGCCGCCGTGAGTCTGGACGGCATCGGCCGCGCTTACGATCTTGCTTATCAAACCGACCCCACCTCTGCGTTCGGCGGCATCATCGCGTTCAACCGCGAGGTTGACGGCGCTACCGCGCGTGCCATCGTCGAACGTCAGTTCGTGGAAGTGGTATTGGCGCCGGGTTATGCGGACGACGCACTGAAAGCGTTTGCCAAGAAAACTAACGTGCGCGTGTTGCAGATTCCGTCGCCGGCCGATGGCGATCTTGCTCGCGCCCATCCTGGAAACGATTGTCGTCGCGTCGGCTCGGGGTTGCTGATTCAAACCGCCGATCGCGGCATGGTGACGGCGAACGACCTCAAGATCGTTACGCGCCGCGCACCGACCGAAGCCGAGATCAACGACCTGATTTTCGCCTGGAAAGTAGCGAAATACGTAAAAAGCAACGCGATCGTCTATGCGCGCGATCGCCAGACCATCGGTATCGGCGCAGGCCAGATGAGCCGCGTTTACAGTGCGCGCATTGCGGGCATCAAGGCAGCCGACGAAAAGCTGGAAGTCCACGGTTCGGTGATGGCTTCCGACGCATTCTTCCCGTTCCGCGACGGCATCGACGCCGCCGCTGCTGCGGGTATCCGCGCGGTTATCCAGCCTGGCGGCTCCATGCGCGATGCCGAAGTGATCGCCGCAGCCGATGAGAATGATATGGCGATGGTGTTCACCGGAATGCGCCACTTCCGGCACTGAGTTCGAACGCCGCGCTCAATCGGCCGCGGCGGTTTCCGTCGCTCCAGCCGCTTTCTGAGCGTTGATCCCGGCGCGCTCCGCGTAGCGGCGCGCCAGCACCGCGCACGTCATCAACTGCATCTGATGAAACAGCATGATCGGCAACACGATCATGCCCAGCGCATGCGCGGGGAACAGCACCTTGGCCATCGGCACACCGCTGGCCAGACTTTTCTTCGAGCCACAGAACACGATGGTGATTTCGTCCTCGCGATCGAAACCCAATGCACGCGACCCATAACGCGTCGCCAATAACGCCGCCGCCAACAGCACTGCATTGACGATCAGCAATCCACCCAGCACCGGCAGCGGCAATTGTTTCCACAAACCTTGCAGAACCGCCGCGCTGAACGCGGTGTACACCACCAGAAGAATCGAACCCTGATCGACGAATCCGATCAACGGACGATGACGCGATACCCAGCCGCCGATCCAGCGTTGCGCGACCTGACCGGCCACAAACGGCACGAACAGTTGCAGCACGATCTCGCCCACCGAGCGCCATGACATCGCGCCTTGTCCGTGTGCCTGCAGCACCAGGCCAGTCAGCAACGGAGTGATCACGATGCCGATCAAACTCGATGCGGACGCGGCGCATACGGCGGCGGAAACATTGCCGCGCGCGATCGATGTAAACGCAATCGACGACTGCACGGTCGATGGCAGCGTGCACAGAAACAAAATGCCCACGTAAAGCGCCGGCGTCACCAGCGGCGACAGCACGGGTTTCAGCAGCAGTCCCAGCAAGGGGAACAACACGAAGGTGCTGGCTAATACGGTGAGATGCAGACGCCAATGGGTAAGCCCCGCTACCACCGCATCGCGCGACAGTTTTGCGCCATGCAGGAAGAACAACAGGCCGATGGCCACATCCGTCAACACCTCGAACACGCTCGCCGTACTGCCTCGACATGGCAGCAGGCTGGCCGTAATCACGGTGGCGATCAGGCAGAGGGTGAAATTATCCGGTAGGAAACGACGCAGGGACATGACTGGGAAACGCCGGAATGCGGCGACCTTGCAAGGAAGGAGAGCGCCATTTCACCTGCCGTCCATTGATAAATCAAATCGTTTTATTGTATCTATTGATTCACTATGAGCATGAATATCAGCCTCCGGCAATTGCGTGCTTTCCTGGCCGTAGCGCGCCAGCGGCATTTCCGACGCGCCGCCGAGCACCTACATCTCAGCCAGCCCGCGGTAAGCCGGCATATCGCCGACTTGGAGGCCGAATTGGGCGTGCGCTTGTTCGATCGTAACACCCGCGAAGTGGTCCCCACCGAAACCGGCCGCTACCTCGAAGGTGCGATCGAGCGGGTGTTGGACGAACTCGAAGGCGTGCTCGGCCACGTGCACTCCGAAGGCGAGCGGAGGCGGGGCAAGGTGCGTATCGCCTCCGTGCCGACCCTGTCCGCGAGCCTGATGCCATCCTGCATTGCCGATTGCGCGCGCGAATATCCCGAACTGACCATCCAGTTGCACGATCAGGCCCAGACCTTGGTACTCGACAGCGTACGAGGCGGAGAAGTGGATTTCGGCATCGCCATCGATCCGCCGGAAGGCGGCGATTTCGATTGCGAAACGATTATGCGTGACCCGTTCTACCTCGTCTGCCGCGCGGATCATCCGTTGGCACAATTGAAATCCATATCCTGGAAAAAACTACAAGGACAACCCTTGGTGCTGCTGGACTATTCCTCGGGCAGCCGGCGCCTGATCGACGATGCCTTGCGCAAATACGGTGTCGATGCCGACGTCGTGCAGCAAACGGGCCACACTTACACCGCATTCCGCATGGTTGAGGCGGGACTTGGCATCACCATCACACCTGCACTCTCGGCGCCACCACCTTCGCTGGCGATGCGACCTCTGACACCTACCGAACAACGCAGCGTGATGCTGATCCACCGTCACCATCGCTCGCTTTCGCCTTTGGCTGCGCTGGTATGGAACCGCCTTCGCAAACTGGCGACGAACGGCAATCTCACATCGCATTGAGCCCATCACGCTTAAGCTGCCCCAACACGGCGACGGAGACATAACGATGCGCTACGAACTTTATTACTGGACCGGCATCCAGGGGCGCGGCGAATTCGTACGACTGGCATTGGAAGATGCAGGCGCCGATTACATCGATGTCGCGCGCAAGCGCGGCGACAAGGCGATCATGTCCTTTCTGCGCGGCTCGCAGGAAGGTCAACTTCCCTTCGCGCCACCGTTTCTTAAAGCGGGACGCACGGTGATCGCACAAACCGCAACGATCCTCGCCTACCTCGGTCCGCGTCTTGGCTTGGTGCCTGGCGGCGCCACCGCGGAGCTCTACGCGCAGCAATTGCAGTTGACGATTGCCGATTTCGTGGTGGAAATCCACGACACCCATCATCCGATCGCCGCAAGTCAGTACTACGAAGAACAACGTGCTGCGGCACGCAAACGGTCCCAGGTATTTCGCGACGAACGCTTACCGAAATTCCTCGACTATTTCGAGAACGTAATTGAACGCGGTAACGGACGCCAGGCACTGACGCGCCATTCGTATGTGGATCTGTCGTTGTTCCAGCTTGTCAGCGGATTGGATTACGCGTTCCCACACGCCATGCACCGCATGCGCGATCGCATTCCTCATTTGCGCGCCCTGGCCGAACGCATCGCCGAACGCCCCAACATCGCTGCGTATTTGCAGTCGCCGCGTCGCGTGCCATTCAATCAGGAAGGTATCTTCCGTCACTACCCTGCGCTGGATCCGGCGCGCTGATCGCTCACGCTCACGTGTGCGCGCGCTTCAGAACAGGGCAATCACCAGCGAACCGGCCACGATCAGCAAACCGCCGATCAGCATCGGCCAGCTTGGCCGCTCTCCCAGCACGACCAATCCCAATACGATGGCCACGCTGAGTTTGTCGATCGGCGCCACCTTGGTGATCGGCCCCAATTGCAACGCCCGGTAGTAGCACAACCACGACAGCCCGGTTGCAATGCCCGACAGCACCAGAAACAGCCAGCTATGCCACGGCAAGCCCGTGGGCCTGGCCCATTCCGCACGCAGGCTGAGAATGCCTGCGGTCACCGCAAGAATCACCAGCGTGCGGATAAACGTGGCCAGATTGGAGTTGATCCCGACCACGCCCAATTTACCGAACAACGCCGTCAGCGCCGCAAAAAAGGCCGATCCCAGAGCGAACAGCAGCCAACTCTCGCGCAAATTCATGCACGCTCCAAGATAAAGAAACCCAAACGCCTCAGGAGCCGTTGTCTTCCGACGACGAAGCCGACGCCGGCTTGCTATTGCCCCACTGCATGATCTTGTACATCACTGGCTTCACCGGTGGCTGACCGTTCGGATCGAGCATATGGCCATCTGGATCGACCGAGTACACCTGCTGCGGCCCAACCTTCGGCGTCACCACCACCATGTACACGCGGCCGTTCTGGCGATACTCCTGGATCGTGTTGTCGCCCTCCCGGTGCACGGCGACCTCCGGCGGCGGCTGGCCGCCCGCGTCGCGTGCGGGCTGCGTGCCCGGCATCTTCGGCATCGGGATCGGCTTGCTCGGCATATGGCTCGGCTCGAGTTCCGCCGGCGTGGACGCCGGAGCGGAGGCCGAGGTGCTGGAGGACATCGGCTCCCTCGACGGATTGACGCCCGGGTCGTTCATGCCCGGCGGCGGCTGCGCGGGGGCAAAATGCGGGGCCGAAGAGGACGAGGACGTCTGCGCAAAAGCCGGCAACGCGGCCAGGGTAAAGAGGGTAAACAGGCACGCTGCGTGTTTCATGGCTAGAACCTCGTTGGGGCTTCGAATCATAGCAGCGCGTGGCTCACCTCCCCGTGAACCGGCTCTGCCAAAGGGCGTGCGAGAATGCGGGTATGCCAAACCTTACGCTTATCGACGGCTCCTCGTACCTCTACCGCGCCTTCCATGCGTTGCCGCCCTTGAGTAACGCCCAAGGCGAGCCCACCGGGGCGCTGTTCGGTGTGGTGAACATGCTGCGTACCACGCTCAAGGCCAAACCCGATTACGTCGCTTTCGTGAGCGATGCCTCGGGGCCGACGTTCCGCAACGTGCTCTACGACAAGTACAAGGCGAACCGTCCTCCGATGCCGGATGAGCTACGTGCGCAGATCGAGCCGATGCTGGCGATCGTCGGGGCGCTGGGCTTTCCGATCCTGCGCGTCAGCGGTGTGGAAGCCGATGACGTGATCGGCACGTTGACCGTCGAAGCGCACAAGCATGGCATCGACGTGCTGATTTCGACGGGCGACAAGGATCTCGCGCAACTGGTGCGTCCTGGCGTCACCTTGGTCAACACCATGACCAACACTACGATGGACAGTGCTGGCGTGATCGAAAAATTCGGCGTCAAGCCCGACCAGATCATCGATTTTCTAAGCCTTACCGGCGACACCGTCGACAATGTTCCCGGCGTCACCAAATGCGGACCGAAGACTGCAGCCAAATGGTTGGCCGAATACGGATCGCTCGATGGCGTGATCGCACATGCCGACAAGATCGGCGGCAAGATCGGCGAATACCTGCGCGAAGCGTTACCGTCGCTACCCTTGTCGCGCGAACTGGTCACCATCAAGACGGACGTGGCGTTGGATGCTTCCGTCAAAGACCTCACCTTGCGCGAGCGGGACGTCGACGCACTGCGCCAACTGTTCGCCCGTTACGAATTCAAAGCCGCGTTGAAAGACTTGGATAATGCCGCTGCCGAGGCCGCCGCGTCAGCGCCATCCCCTTCGGCAACCGTCGACCAGGCACCTATCGCGCCCGCACGGATCGCGGCCATGCCGTCCGTGGATCTCAGCCATCCCGGTCATTACGAACTGGTCACTACGCAGGAACAATTCGACGACTGGCTGTCGCGACTGCACGATGCGCCGCTGATCGCTTTCGACACCGAAACAACCAGCCTCGATTCCATGCGGGCAGACATCGTTGGCTTAAGTCTGTCCGTGCAGCCCGGGCACGCCTGCTACATCCCGCTGACCCACGATTATCCCGGCGCGCCGAGGCAATTGCCGCGCGACGCCATATTGGCCGCGCTCAAGCCCATATTCGAAGACGCGAGACGTCCCAAGGTGGGCCAGCACGCCAAGTACGACATGAACATCTTGTCGCACTACGGCATCGTGGTGCAGGGCCTGAAGCACGACACCATGTTGGAATCGTACGTGTGGAACGCCACCGCCACGCGTCACGACATGGATTCGCTGGCGAAAAAATACCTCGGCTACGACACCGTGAAATACGAGGAAGTGGCCGGCAAAGGCGCGAAACAGATTTCGTTCTCGCAAGTGGACCTGGACACAGCCTGCCGTTACGCCGCCGAAGATGCCGACGTCACTTTGCGCTTGCATCACGCGCTATGGCCGCTGCTCGAAAGCGAGCCGAAACTGCTGAAGGTCTACGAAGACATCGAGATCCCGCTGGTGCCGGTGTTGGCCGGCATGGAACAGCATGGTGTGTTGATCGATGTCAACGAGCTGCGCAAGCAGAGTCAGCAGCTCGGCAAACGCATGCATGAATTGCAACGAGAGGCCTGGCAATCGGCTGGGCGCGAATTCAATCTCGACTCGCCCAAGCAATTGCAAGCCATCCTGTTCGACGAACTCGGCCTGCCGGCAAAACTAAAAACACCCACCGGGCAACCTTCCACCAACGAAGAAGCGCTCGAAGCCATCGCCGACGATCACGCGCTACCGCGATTGATTCTCGAATATCGGGGTTTGGCCAAACTACGCTCGACCTATACCGAAAAACTCGCCGAGATCGTCAATCCACGCACAGGCCGCGTGCATACCAGCTACCACCAGGGCGCGGTAGCGACAGGACGCATCTCATCCAACGATCCGAACCTGCAAAACATTCCCGTGCGCACCGAAGAAGGCCGGCGCATCCGCCAAGCTTTCATCGCGCCGGAAGGATGGCTGGTGATGGCCGCGGACTACTCGCAGATCGAGCTGCGCATCATGGCGCACCTCTCTGGGGACGAAGGTCTGCTGCGGGCGTTTCACGAAGGCGGCGACGTCCACCGGGCTACCGCAGCGGAAGTATTCGGCCTCGAACCTGAAGCAGTGACCAGCAACCAGCGCCGCGCTGCCAAAGCCATCAATTTCGGCCTGATGTACGGCATGAGCGCCTTCGGTCTCGCGCGCCAACTCGGCGTCGATCGCGGCGAAGCCAGCGACTACATGGCGCGCTATTTTTCACGCTACCCCGGCGTGCACGCCTTCATGGAAGCCACACGCGAACGCGCGCATCGCGACGGCTACGTCGAAACCCTGTTCGGTCGTCGCCTGTACCTGGAAAATCTCAGTGCGCGCAACCAAGCCCTACGCGCGGGCGCCGAGCGCGCCGCCGTCAACGCGCCGATGCAAGGCACCGCCGCGGACATCATCAAGCGTGCAATGATCGCTGTCGCCGCATGGCTGAAAGACCGCGACGACGCGCACATGCTGATGCAGGTGCATGACGAACTGGTCTTCGAGGTGCGTGCCGATGCCGTCGACACCGTCCGCGACGCGGTCCGAGCACGCATGTCCGGCGCAGCGGAACTCCACGTACCGTTGATCGTCGATGTCGGCGTAGGCAAGAATTGGGATGAGGCGCACTAACTTACGACCCTACAGATCGCCTGATTTGCGCACCCCCTCGACATAGGCATAATGCGGCTTCCACCTCGGGGGAGTGCACGGATGTATAGCTGCCTGCGTGGTTTTTTCATCGCATGTGTTTTTTGCCTCGCGAGTTTCCAAGCCTTTGGCGGCGATTCTCCCGTCATTCCGGCCAGCGATTTCGCTCGACCTCCCCAGATCACCTTGCCTAGCCTATCGCCTGACGGCCAGTACATCGCGGCGTCGGTACGCGACAAGGTGGATGCCGACGACGGAAGCAAATACATGGTCGGCGTGTTTCATGTTCCGGACATGAAACCTGTCGGGCGATTGATGCTGCAACCCAGCACTGTCCCGCTCCAGATTGTCTGGACGAACAATAAGCGACTGATCATCCTTACGGCCAGGGAAGTAGGCTGGCTTGAAGGCCCTGCCGAAATTGCCGATCTCATTTCGGTCGATGCCGACGGCAGCCATCAACACAGCATGTTCGGCTGGGGGACGCGCAATGGCCGTGGCCTTCCGTTTGGACGCGGCAGCTTCAACGGCCTTCCGCCTACGCCGAACGGCCATTTCTATTGGACCTCAAACACCCATAACGGCAACGATTCAGCCGATGGCACAGCCACGGTCCTGCGAGTCCACGAACCTAGCGACATGATCTCCGATGTCTACGACGTCGATTCGGAAACGGGTGACGCCAAGCTGATCGGAACCATCAGCAAGCCCAACATGCAGTTCGTGATCCACGATGGTGTCGCGCGGATAGCCTACGGTGTGGACGATCATGATCGGCGGATGGTTTTTATTCGAGACAGTGCCGATCAGCCGTGGCGTCAGATCGATGGGACAGCAGCCCTTCCACTGAAGATCAGTGAGGATGGCACGCATGCCTACTGGCTTTACGCTACAAACGGAGCACCCGATGCTCTGGCCTACGCCAATCTCGACCTGTCGAATCTGAAAATACTGGCCTCCGACGACTTCGGCAGCATCGACGCTGGCGATATCGGATGGACACCCTATCCACAAAAACCGTTCGCCGCGACCATCAAAACGGGGCGCCCCAAGACGATCTATGTGGATGACGACAATGGGGCCACCATCCACAAGGCACTCAGCGAACAGTATCCGGACTACGCCATCACATTTGCTGGCATGAGCCAGGATGGAAATCGTGTTCTGGTCCATGCTTACAGCGACAAAGATCCCGGTTTCTATGCTTTGTTTACACTTGCGCCAGTTGGCCTGACGCCATTGTTCCGTGTATTGCCATGGATAGATTCGCAGAAAATGGCGGCGCGGCAGCCGATCCGCTTCAAGACGCACGACGGATTGAATCTGGACGGCTATTTGACGATGCCCGCAAATGGCAAGAACTTGCCGTTGGTTCTGTTGCCCCACGGAGGGCCTATCGGCATCCGCGATGGCTGGGGTTACGACATGTGGCCGCAGTTTCTTGCCAATCTCGGTTATGCGGTACTTCAGGTGAACTATCGGGGGTCGGGGGGCCGCGGCAATGGTTTCAAGTTGGCGGGCTACCATCAGTTCGGCACCGGCATTCAGCAAGACTTGATCGATGCGGTGCACTGGGCCATCGATCAGGGATACGCCGACAAAAATCGCGTATGCGTATTTGGAGCCAGTTTCGGTGGCTATTCGGCTCTGATGTTACCCATCCGATCACCCGGTACCTTCAAATGCGCCATTGATTTCGCCGGCGTCAGCGATTTCACCATCATCCGCGATGATCCGGAACAGCAAACTTCCGACTATGCCCACAATGTGTTCGGCCAGCAGATCGGCCTGGATGATCCAACCATCAAAGCCATCTCGCCGCTCTATCACCTTGACGATTTCAATATTCCGGTTTTGATCGTTCACGGCGAGAAAGACCCACGCGTTCCGATCAAGAATGCAGAAGTCTTACGTGACGCCCTGAAAAAATCCGGCAAGCCTTACGAGTGGCTGATTAAACCCAAGGAGCTGCATGGTTTTTACAGCGAAGCGGATAACACCGACTTTCTGCAACACATGCAGGCATTCCTCGCCAAGTATCTCGGTAACTGATAGCTATCCACTGCATCGCATAGCCACGAGCGAATCAGCTGAATCGTTGTTGTTCCAATGAGTGGTTCGTGCCTAAAGATCGGCTGGCAACAACGAATCATGGATCTTCGGCAGCTACAAATGTTCTGCAATGGTCGAGATACTGCTTCTCGTGATACGCCAGCAATCCTGTAACGCTACGCCATAACCATGACGGTGCATCGAGCGTACGCGTGTGGTTGCGCGCCAGCTCATCGCGCCATGCTTTGCGGGTCGTGGCGTCCAACTGCCGCGAGTGCGCACGCCCAACGACATTGGCCAGGAACATCGCCACGCGTGTCGCCTGTTTTCGTCCCATGCGTTCGATGTCGATTTTCAGGTCCTGGGGCAGGAGTTCGCGCACAAACACTTCACTGCCGAGCAAGGATGCCGCACGCATGCGCTGGCCCAATGCGGGCGAAAGATGAGTGGCGGCCTGCACCACGCGTTTGGCGTTGTCGCGCGGCATCCTGGCGCCAGCCGCACGTGGGGTAACGGAGGCGACGGCTTCCTTGATGTCGATCAGGCAAAGGTCTTCGCCATCGGCTACCTCGCCATCGATATCCAGCAATACGGCGTAGCGTCGTTTGCCCAGCGAGCTGCAGCCTTTGCGCCAGTATGCGGCGTCAAGCAGTTCCACGTGGCCTTCGCTATCGCGGTGATGCAATTGCGTAGCGAGCTCAATCATGTCAGGCGATGCGAACAGCCGCTTGATCGCGCCCCGCTCGCGTTGTGTCAGCGGCCAAAAGTTGCGGCCCACGGGAAAGCTCGGTTCCACGCCGTCGATGCGCTCGTGCGCCAGCGATTTCCAATTGCGCCGCAACGCACGCTGCATGACGGTCTGCATGGAATCGGGGATGCCGGGTTCCTCCTCATCCGAATCAGGAAACGCCGCCTCGTAACCGACGAGCAACGCCTCGAGCACGCGCACCGTCGTCAATCCCGGCAAATCGGAGCCGCGCGTCGCCATCGCCAAAGACAGGCCGAGCCGAATCAGGTCATACGCGGGATTGCCGATGACGCTCTGATCGAAGTCGCGAATCTGGATGTGGACACCGCCGCCATCATCCGCGACAGGTCCCAAATTACCCATATGGCAAACGCCGCAAATCCAGATCGCAGGACCTTCCGGCACGGATGACGCGCTCTGCTCCAACAACCATTCGTAGAAGCGTGCGGTATTGCCGCGCACATAAGCGTGCGCCGAGCGGGCCATCTTTCGATTGCGAAGATCGCGCAACGCAGGA
>JAATFF010000125.1 GCA_015655335.1 Lysobacterales bacterium
CTCTTCGGCCTGGTGCTGGCGATCGGCATCGTGGTGGACGACGCGATCGTGGTGGTGGAAAACGTCGAGCGCAATATCGAGCTTGGCTATTCACCGCGCGAGGCGACACGCCGTGCGATGAACGAAGTGACCAGCCCGATCGTTGCGACGGCCTTGGTGTTGTGTGCAGTGTTCATTCCGACCGCTTTCATCAGTGGCCTGACCGGCGAGTTCTATCGCCAGTTCGCGCTGACGATTGCGATCTCCACCGTGATCTCCGCCTTCAATTCGTTGAGCCTCAGCCCGGCGCTCGCCGCTGTGTTGCTGAAGGGTCATGACGCACCGAAGGATCGCTTCACACTGCTGATCGACCGCGCGTTTGGCTGGCTGTTCCGTCCGTTCAACAAGATGTTCCACCGCGGCTCGGAACGTTACGTCAGCGGCGTGCGGCGCATCGTTGGCAAAGGTCCAGTCGCCTTGGTGGTGTATGCCGGTCTGATCGGCCTGACCTGGTTCGGTTTCAATCATGTGCCACTGGGCTTCGTGCCGGCGCAGGACAAGCAGTATCTGGTGTCGTTTGCGCAGTTGCCCGATGCGGCTTCGCTTGATCGCACGGAAGACGTGATCCAGCGCATGTCGGCGATCGCGCTGAAACAGCCGGGCGTGGAAAGTGCTGTAGCGTTCCCTGGCCTGTCGATCAACGGCTTCACCAACAGCACCAACGCGGGCATCGTGTTCGTGACGTTGAAGCCGTTCGAAGAACGGCGTGACTCGTCGCTGTCGGCAGGTGCGATTGCCGGTGCGCTGAACCAGAAGTTCGCATCGATCCAGGATGCTTACATCGCGATCTTCCCACCGCCGCCGGTACAGGGCCTGGGCACGATCGGCGGTTTCCGTATCCAGGTGGAAGACCGCGGTCAGCTTGGCTTCGATGAGTTGTTCAAGCAGACGCAGAACCTGATCGCGCAGAGTCAAAAGACACCTGCGCTGGCTGGGCTTTTCTCCAGCTATCAGGTCAGCGTGCCGCAGATCGATGCCGATGTGGATCGCGAAAAAGCGAAAGCCGAAGGCGTGGATCTGGCCGACGTGGATGAAACCATGCAGGCGTATCTGGGTTCGCTCTACGTCAACGACTTCAACCGCTTCGGACGCATCTATCAGGTGAATGTTTCCGCCGAACCGGGTTCCCGTCATGAGCCGCAGGACATCCTGCAGCTGAAGACGCGCAACGCGAAGGGCGACATGGTGCCGCTGGGTTCGTTCGTGAACGTGCGTCGCACGGCGGGCCTCGAGCGCGTGATGCACTACAACGGCTATGCCACGGCCGAGATCAACGGCGGTCCTGCGCCCGGCTTCAGTTCCGGTCAGGCGCAAGCGGCGATGGAAAAACTCGCGGCGGATAACTTGCCTAACGGGATGAGCTACGAGTGGACCGAGCTGACTTATCAGCAGATCCTCGCCGGCAACACGGCGATCCTGGTGTTCCCGTTGTGCGTGCTGCTGGTGTTCCTGGTGCTGTCGTCGCTGTATGAGAGCTGGTCGCTGCCGCTGGCGGTGATCCTGATCGTGCCGATGGTGCTGTTGTCCGCGATTGCCGGTGTGTGGATGTCGGGCGGCGACAACAACATCTTCACCCAGATCGGTTTGATCGTTCTGGTTGGCCTGGCGTGCAAGAACGCGATCTTGATCGTGGAGTTCGCCCGCGAACGCCAGCATGAAGGCATGAGCCGTCACGATGCGGTGTTGGAAGCGGCTCGCCTGCGACTGCGCCCGATCCTGATGACATCGATCGCTTTCATCATGGGCGTGGTGCCACTAGTCACGTCGCATGGTGCGGGTGCGGAGATGCGTCACGCGATGGGCGTGGCGGTGTTCTCCGGCATGCTCGGCGTCACCATCTTCGGCCTGATCTATACCCCGCTGTTCTACGTGCTGATCCGCGCGGTGGTCGAACGCCGCGAAGCGCGCAAGAAGCAGCATGCATCGGTAGTGCCCGCTTTGGAGGGCCATTGAGATGACACGATTTATTCGTAACACCGCTTTGTTCACTGCACTCGCGCTGGCCGGATGCGCCAGCGTGGGGCCGGACTACAAGACACCGGCCACGCCAACGGCAACGGTGCAAGGAGTGGACGCGGCGCGTGAAAGTGCCGCGCAATTCCAGGCTACTTGGTGGAGGCAGTTCAACGATCCTGTGCTGGATGCGCTGATCCAGCATTCCGCGAAAGGCAGTCTGGATTTGCGTATCGCCGAAGCACGTCTGAAAGAGTCACGCGCTTTGCTCGGCAGTGCCAAGTCCGATCAGTTGCCGACCATCAGTACAGACGTCGCCTATAGCCGCGCGATCGAGCAGGAACCTGGTTTTGGCACCCAGCGCGTGGCATACGATACCTATCAGGCCGGCTTTGATGCGTCCTGGGAAGTCGATGTATTCGGCGGCTTGCGTCGTTCGGTGGAAGCGGCTCGTGCCGATCTTGGTGCGAGCGAAGCTTCCTTGAACGATGCGCAAGTGAGTTTGTTCGCCGAAGTTGCGCGCAACTATTTCGCATTGCGCGGCACGCAGCAGCGTCTTGCCATCGCCCAACGCAATATCGACAATCAGGCCGATACGCTGAAGTTGATCGAAGCGCGTGCGCAAATTGGCACGGCTTCCGAGCAAGATGTCGCCAGCGCCAGCGCGCAGTTGAGCGCGGCCAAGGCACAGTTGCCGGTGCTGGATACGCAGGCTCATGGCTACGAATACCGCCTTGCAGTGCTGCTCGGAGAACGTCCCGGCGAACTGGATGTCGATGTCTCGCCGACCACGTTCAAACCGATTGCCACCGTGCTACCGATCGGCGATGCCGGCGAAGTCCTGTCGCGCCGTCCCGATGTGCGTATCGCCGAGCGCCAATATGCCGCAGCGACCGCACGCATCGGTGTCGCCAAGGCGGATTTCTTTCCGCATCTTTCGCTCGGTGGTTTCGTGGGTTTCCTAGCCGGACAGAGCAATGACTTCGGCGGCCCGGCTACGCGTGCTTTCTCGTTCGGGCCAAGCATTACCTGGAATGGCCTGAACGTGGAACGCGTACGTTCCAACTTGCATGCGAGCGAAGCACGCGCCGATGCCGCCGAGGCGAACTACCAACGCACCGTGCTAAGTGCAATCGAGGATGTCGATAACGCCGTGGTCGGTTACAACGCCGAGCATGCGCGCGTCGAACAGTTGATTGCGCAAAGCGAGCAAAGCCGTCGCGCGGCCGATCTGGCACGCATTCGCTATCAGGAAGGTGCGACGGGTTATCTTGAACTGCTCGATGCCGAACGTGTGCAGCTGGCGGCCGAGGATGATCTGGCTCAATCCGAAGCCGCGATCGATACGCGTGCTGTGGCGATATACAAGGCGCTCGGCGGCGGTTGGCAGGCATGTAACGATGCTCGCTGTACGCAAGTTGCAGAGGCTGTCGCCACTGCGCCGTAATGCGAGAACACTCCGAAAGTTTTAACCCCGTCGTCCCGGCGAAAGCCGGAGGCGCTTTACAACGGCGCACGCCGGTCACCCAGTGACTTGAGATTGAGCGAAGACGCTAGGTCCCGGCTTTCGCCGGGACGACGGGTGTTGGCGATTCGATGCTCTA
This sequence comes from Lysobacterales bacterium, assembly GCA_015655335.1. Taxonomy (GTDB): domain Bacteria; phylum Pseudomonadota; class Gammaproteobacteria; order Xanthomonadales; family Rhodanobacteraceae; genus Dyella_B. The sequence continues at coordinate 3,597 of JAATFF010000125.1, forward strand.
CCCGCGGATTGCGTTCAGCGCTGCACCATTCGCGCAAACCATTCCCAACCCCGCACACGCTCGGCAATCAGCTTCGCGCTGGTAAGCATTGGCACCGCCAGCAACGCGCCGGGAACGCCCCATAGCCATCCCCATATCAACAACCAGATAAGGATGGCGATGGGGCTGATGCGCATACGCCGCCCAAGGATCATCGGCGTAATCAGATTGCCTTCGAAGGCCGTAACCACGGCGAAGCACAGCGCGGGCAGCACGGCGTGCGGCACATCTTCGAAATGCACCAAACCCACCAGCAACAGCGTGGTCGTGGTGACGATGGCGCCCACATACGGAATGAAGTTGGCAAGCATCGCGACCGCTCCCCATAAAAGCGGATCGGGCATGTGCAACAGGAACAGCATGCCGGCCGTGGTCATGCCGAGTGTTCCGTTGATCACCACAGTGGTGAGGATGTAGCGCGACACTTCGGTCTGGATACCGCGCACGATGGTCACGGCGTGACGCTTGTATCCAAAGTTCGGTGCAGTCTCGACCAGGCGACGCAAAATAAGATCGCCATAAACCAGAAAGAAGTACACGAGCAGCACCACCGTCAGTATCGCCGCCAAGACTTTGGGTGCATTCGCCAATACGTCCCACACGCTGATCGCGACGTCCCCAGGGTTTTGCCCTGCATTGGCCTGTGCCGGATGACCGTTGACCAGCGTCTGCGTGGCGCGGCCCGCGGCTTCGAGAGGCCGCGTGATGTGTTCGAGCTTGGGAATGAAACTGCGAATGGCCGTTGGCGCGCTATGCAGCCACGTCAACGCGGGCTGCGTGAGCATGCTGATGCCGGTGCCGATGGCTGCAATCAGGGAAATCATCAACACGCTGGCGCCGAGCCAGCGCGGTATGTGATGCCGCGTGCCCGTGGCCACGATCGGATTCAACGCGAGCCCGAGAAAGCCTGCCAGCACGAGCGGAATCACCAGCGCGCGCACGATAGTGACCGTATACATCAGGGCCAGTATCAGCAAGGCGTTGAGCATCATGCGAATCGCACGCAAATGCCTGCGTAAGCGATACACATTTTGCGTGGTTTGCTTGAGCTGCTTGGGAATGAGCACAGCAGCGGCCTTAGCCTGTGATCCTGCGGCCTCTGACGCGCTGCCTGATGGCGCCGCGGATTCGATGCCGCTCATGTATCGCTGCTGTCGTTATCGTTGCTGCCGTCGTCCATGCCCCATTCGGCCATCAGGCGAGTGCCGTGCGCGACGATTTCCGCGAACCCGCCGCTGAGCAACGACACCAATCCCGGCACGCGCAGTGGTCCGACGCCGAGGGTGCCAAGCACGAAACCCGCGCCGGCCGCCGCACCGACCGTGGTCAGCGGATGTCGGTAGCCGCGCCGTAGCAGTGCAGCCGCCGGTGTCGCCACCTCATCGCGGTGTATCGCTACGCGTTCGCGTGCCTTGCGTACGTTCTCGATCTTTTTGAACAGGCTCATGACCGCTCATTTCCCTCTAGCCCTGCCCCTTGCCGGCATCGTCGTCTTGCTCGGCCTTTTGCAGGGTGTCTTGCATGATCGCACGCCATTCGTGTCGCGTGGCAGGCAGGCTCATCCAGTGCATGAAATGGCGGAACAGCATGATCGCGCCGAACAGGATCAAGGCTTCCAGCACGGCCAGCACGGCAAACGCGAGAATCCAGGAATGGAGCCATTTGGCCAGCAGCAGCCCCATCAGGCCCAGTAGCGTGAGGCCGAAACCGACGCCTGCCACGGTGGCGACCAGGCCCATCGCGAGCAGCCAGGATATGGCGCTGCGCGCCAGCCCGAGCTCGGCGGCCAGCAACTGCAGCTGCGCGCCGAACAACTTGCGTACCGCGCGTGCGACCTGGCTGAGCTCATCCAGGACGCCGCTCGGCGGCGGCCCGGCGGATGGCTCCGATGGTCCGGCCGCTTCGTCATCGCGCACGGAATCGTGCATCGCCCGCCCCCGTGCCGATGATCAGCTTAACGACGCAGGATGCGGCCAAGCAGCCAGCCGGCGCCCAGCGCAATCGCCACCGCTTGCACGGGCTTTTCGCGAACGTACTCGCGCACTTCGTCCAGCCATTCATCGGCCCGGTCCTTCGCCTGGTCGACAGCGGCACGGCCGCGCTCTTTGGCCTCGGCCACCTTTTCGGTGGTGCGATTGGCCGCATGGGCGGCTTTATCGGTGGCGCGGTGCAGGCCTTCTTCCACATGGTCGGCGGCGCGGTCGAATTTTTCCTTGCTGGTGGCGACGGCTTCGGATGTCGCTTGCTTGATGCGCTCGGCGCCGTGGTCGATGCGTCCGTGGATGCCGCCGTCTTCCTGCGCTTGGACTTCTTTGCTCATGACGTTCTCCGATGGCAAGGTGTTCACTCTAGCGTTTTACCGCGCCGTTGGCTGAACGGTCGCCACGCCGTTCAGCTAGCTCGCCGCAAGAATGCGATCACAGCCAAGATCAGGAACAGCACGAACAGTACCTTGGCGATCCACGCGGCGGTACCGGCGATGCCGGTAAAACCAAGGAGGGCCGCGATGACAGCGATAACCAGAAAAACCAAGGCGTAATGCAACATGACGGCACTCCTCATGAAACCGGGGCGTCGATAACGCACGCCCCGATCACCATGTGCCACATTCCGTGCCGTCTGCACGTGAAGGTAGGCTAAAGCGGTTTACACCTTACGATTACGTTACCGCTGCAACAACATTCAGGCCGGCACGCTGGGATTGAGACTGTACGTGCCGGTAAGCGATGCCTCAGCCAGCACGTGTCCGGCCATGGCGGAACGCAGCTCGGCGAGCGTGAAACCGGGGTTCAACGCAAGGCTTGCCGTATCCAGCGCATGGATGCGGAAGTGATAGTGATGCACCAGCGTGTCGTTCCACGGCGGACACGGACCGTCGTAACCGAGATAGGTGCCGCTCATGTCCGCGTCGCCGGCGAACCAACCGGTGTAGTCGTTCACGCCCTGCACGCTGCCGGGTGGTCCAAAGGGTTCTTGCTTACCGCGCGGCGTGATCTCGTCGCTGCAGGAGCCGTCGGACAGCTCGCCGCACTCGGCCGGGATATTCGCCATTAGCCAGTGCGCAAATTCCACGCGCGGCAGATCGGCAGGCACCTTCCGCCCTTCCTGGTTGACGTCGTCCGGCTTGCTCGGCACATCGGTATCGATGCAGGTAAGCACGAAAGAGCGGGTGCCTGCCGGCGCATCCTTCCAGGCCAGATGCGGGTTGCGGTTGTCCGACAACGCCACCGGTTTGCCGGGTTTGGCGAATGCGAACTCGCTTGGAATCGGCTTGCCGTGCTGGAAGCTGTCGCTGCGTAACTGCATGGGAATCTCCTGGAGGTGCGAACGGAAGCCTTTCACTTGGGGGCTGGATAAGCAGCCCGCAAGGCACATCAGCTTATGCCTGCCGCCATGATCCGGTCGTGACAGCCCTGCTAAGGTAGCGGCCTTGCGGGAGGATGCATGAGCGAACTGGATGATCTGAGCACGCTGGTGCGTGCCGCGACGCCTTTGTTGGTGATCGAAACCGTCGATGAGCAGCGCGTCATCGAGTGCTTCCAACACGTGATCGCCCAGGCGCTCTACCCGCTCTGGCGCTGGACGCTGACGGACGGTTTGGAGCGGCTCGATTTCAATGGCCCCAGGGATTAGGAAGTTGCGCCGGACGCGACCACTACGCTGACGGCGATCCGCGATGCCGAGCAACGCGGCATCTATCTGTTGTTCGATTTCCAGTCGTGCCTGCAATACGCGATGGCGCAGCGGCAGATGCGCGAGATTGTGCAACGCGAACGCTCGGCCGCCCACACGCTGGTACTAGTGGGCGCGAAAGTCGAACTGCCGCCGGAGCTCGATGCGCTGGCCACGCGCGTACCGCTGGCACTCCCCGACATCAAGGAATTGGCTGGCATCCTGCGCGGCGAAGCGGCCGCGTGGCAGCGCGAGAACAATCGCACGCTCAACGTGGACAACGACGCGGCCCGCACCATTGTTCGCAACCTGCTCGGCCTGACGGCGCCCGATGCGCGACGCATCGTACGCAAGCTGATCTATAACGATGGCGCGCTCAACGACAACGACTTGCCGGAATTGATGCAGGCCAAATTCGACTTGCTCAATCGTTCCGGTCTACTGCACTACGAGTACGCCACAGCCAGCTTTGCCGATGTGGCCGGCGTCAGCCATGTGCGCGATTGGGTGCAACGGCGACGCGCGGTTTTTCTCGATCCCAACCCGGCGCCGGCACTCGATCCACCCAAGGGCGTGTTGCTGCTTGGCGTGCAAGGATGCGGCAAGAGTCTGGCGTCGAAGGCTATCGCCGGTGGCTTCGGTGTGCCGCTTATTCGATTGGATTTCGGCTCGCTGTACGACAAATACCAAGGCGAGACGGAGAAAAATCTGCGCGAAGCGCTGTCGAGCTGCGAAGTGCTGGCTCCATGCGTACTGTGGATCGATGAAATCGAAAAAGGTTTGGCGGGCGGCGGTGACGATGGCGGCGTGTCACGGCGCGTACTGGGTTATCTATTGACGTGGATGGCCGAGCGCAAAGCCAAAGTATTTGTCGTGGCGACCGCCAACGCGGTCCATGAACTGCCTGCGGAGTTGTTGCGCAAAGGTCGCTTCGACGAAATCTTCTTCGTCGACCTTCCCAGGACCGAAGTGCGTGCGGCGATCTTCGCCATGCATCTGAAGCACCGCAACCTGACAGCCGATGCGTTCGATCTGAACGCGCTGGCGGAAGCGAGCGACGGCTTTTCGGGTGCGGAAATCGAGCAGGCTGTCGTCAGCGCGCTTTACGTTGCCAGCGGCAACAACACGCCGCTCGATCAGGCGACGCTGCTCAACGCGCTACACGAAACCAAGCCGCTTTCCGTGCTGATGCACGAGCAAGTCGCCGCACTGCGCGAATGGGCTAACGGACGCTGCGTGCCGGCGGATTGAGCGCCGGCACAAGCGTCAACCGGCCGTTTTGCTTCCGCCAGTCGGCGACACGGCTTGATCGACCTGGCGTTGCACATCCACCCACGGCGTGGGACCTTCATGCATGGCGTACACCGTATCCACCTGCAAATGTTCGCGCGCGACCGCTTGCATCACTTCGTACATCAAGTCGGGATCGTAAAGTGTGTGGTCGCCGTTCAACGCCAGGGTGTCGCTGGCATACAACAATTTATGCTGCGGGAAATACACCATGTATTGCCGTTCGGTCGACGCGCCGCGCAACGCGTACAACACCACGCGATTTGCACCTTGACCTAGTTCCAGGTGATCGCCCACCGCAATCCAATGCGGTGTCTTGGGCTGCGATTGCAGATCGTCCGGTTGTAGGCGGTGCGGCGCGCTTACGAGCTTATCCAATAGTGGTCTGTTCAGATCGAGCACATAAACCGGCACGCCCTCGGCGACTGCCTGCCTGACGCCCGCCATATGCGGCCAGGAATCGGACGTGCTGAGCACGCCTTTGATCGGCACTCCTGGATATTCGCTACGTACCTTGGCCAGTATGCCGCGCACGTAATGGGCGGAAATCGGCGCCTCCAGCACGACGATGCCGTCGTCTTGCTTGATAAGCGTGGTGTTCCACGCGCCTTGATAAAGCTCCACGCCAGACGCCAGTTCAACGCGTTTTTTATCGCTGAAATCTCGATTCCAGCCTTTCGACTGCGTACTCTTGGCGGCAGTGGCGGCGTCCATGGCGAACGCTTTTTCGTCGATGGCGCCGTTGAAAACCGGATCGAGCAACTGGGTGGATGCGTACCACATACCATTGCGTTGATCGATGCGATTGGTCGGGAATACGACGCCCTGCACGTCATGCCAGTTATCGAAGTAGATGCGCTGCTGCACATCGCCCCAGGCGAACCAGAAATCGCTGAAAGTGCGCGTGCGTTCCAGTGCATCGGGCAAATGGTTATGCGCATTCAACAGCACTTTCACCGGCACGCCTTGCCAGGTGAATTCCACCACGCTGTGCGGTGTGGCGCGCAGCCATTGCGATGGCGCGTAATGCAGATCGCTCGCCGCTGCCGCGTTAAGCAGCAGGCGTTCCGGCCCGAGCGCCAACGTGTCGCTCGTATCGTCGAGGTCGGATAGACCACAAGGCGAGTCGCCTTGTTTGGTGTGATAGACGCCGTTTCGCGGCGTGACGATCAAGGTAACGTCGCTCTCGGCGCTATGCGGATCCGATTCGGGCCAGGTGAGATGCGCTGCGCGAATCAGGCGTTGCTTGTCGAAATCTACGGTGACCTTGTCCCGCTCATACGAGGTGATGAACGGCTGTTGCCGATACGATTGTTCCGAAAGTGCCGTATGTCCGATGGCATCGTAGCTTTCGGCGTGGATGCCCGCGAGCCGTTGCTGCCCACCCATGGCATCGATGGCCAGCTGGACGCAGGCTTTAGCGTCGATGCGATCGCAGCCGGGACGTTCTCCTCCCTTTACCGTGTCGCCATCCTGCGGCAGGTTCGCGGCAAGCACCGGCGTTGCCAGCGCCAACAAGATGGGTACGACGATGCAACGCGAACGGCGATCGATACGGTGTTCCATGCCGACTTCCCAGCAGCGCCCCGACGTTTCAACACCTGGGGCAGTACCGCGCAAACTACGCGCGTCGGTTCCTGCATCCACCTGCAGGAAGTCACGGCGCATGGGGTGCCTATCGGCAGGGTCTGTTGTATGTCGATGGACTCAAGAGCGAAAACGCAGCTGATCTTCAATCAGATCGGCCGCCACGATCGATCCCTGTTCTGACTGCATAGCTTCTGCGCAACGTCCTGCGCGCTGGCTGTAATGCGCGTTGCCGAGCAGCTCGCTCAACAGCGGCATGGCCGCGTCGGCAGTGTAGTGGCGCGCGTGGAGTACTTGCGCCACGCCTAGGCGCTGCAACCTGGCGGCATTGTCGAACTGATCGAACCCATGTGGCACGACCAGCATGGGACGTCCCGAACGCAAGGCCTCGGTACTGGTGCCGATGCCACCGTGATGCACGATGGCGGCGGCATGTGGAAAGACCGCTGCATGCGGCGCGTAATCGATAATCCGCATCGTCGCTGGCAGATGCACAGGCAGTTGCGCACGCACAATGGGTGTTCCGGCGAACAACACCGCACGTCGATTCAATCTTTCGGCAGCGATGATGCTTGCACGCAAAAAATCCGCGCCGATATGCACGGCTGCCGAGCCCAAGGTAAACACCAGCGGCGGCGATCCTTCGCGTAGAAAGGCGTCGAGCTCCGCATCGATCGGCGCACCGGGCTGCGCATAGTGCGCAAATCCCGTGACGTGCGTGTGGGGCGGCCAATCCGATTGCGCTTCGCCGAGCAGGGGCGAGAATAGCGCCAGCACACATTCCGGCGCGTGTTGCCCTCGGTGGAACGGATCGCCACCCGAAGAAACCGGCCGCAAACCCAGCTCGCGCCGGAACGCACGCACGGGCGCTGTCCAGTGCCAGGTACCCCACTCAAAGAGATGCTTTATGAAGCGCACGCGCCTTGGTGCATGACGTGTCAGTGCATCGACGGCATGCATGCCCGTGGTCGGCGGATCGTAAGCAGAAACGAAACTGGCCGGAGCCAGCACGGCGGAGATCCAATGCAATGCGTTGGTCGCGCTCAGGGTTTCACCGAGTATCTGACCGCCGAAGGCGAGACTGGAAGTCACCAGGACATCGGCATCGCGACATGTCGCAAGTAGTTTGAAATAACTGGCGCGTACGTCAGCGGCAGCCAGATCGCGAACGACGAAGTGCGGTCCGCTGCGTGGATGAAAGGCGCGTGCGGTGAATTGAGCGCGATCCTCCGGCTCCGGCATGGCGCTGGCATCGGCGAAATGCAGACCTGCTTGCTCGACCGCGGCACCATGCATGGCATGCGTGGCCAGAGTCACGCGATGACCGCGCGCATGCAGTACCTGCCCTAAGGCCAGAAACGGAAACAGATCGCCCAGCGAGCCGAAGGTGGTGATGACGATATGGGCGGATCGCATGCTCGGGGTGATCGAAGCGGATATCGTCCAAGCATAGCGTGCGCGGCTCTAGCCCTCTCCCCAAAAGGGGAGAGGGGGTGTTGCAAAGAGCTTTCTTAGATGGCGTTGAAGCGTGCAGCGATGTATTCGTCGCAAAAACTTGTCATGTCCCAACCGCGAATAAAGCCGCAGTGGCCGCCATAAGCGGCGATGTCCAGTTCAATGTTGTCGGGAAGTTCCAACTTTTCGAACGCGGTCACCGGAATCACCGGATCGTCACGCGCAGTAAGAATGGTGGCCGGTATCTGCATACCTTCCAGGGTGCGGCCGGCGACGGAATAACCGTCGAGGTAACTCTGCAATGAATCGAAATCGGTATGACGCAGGACCAGCGCCTCGGTCAGTCCGCGCAGATTCTGTTTCAGTTCTTGCAGTTCGAAATACTCGCGCTGCGGAAATGCCGCTTGTTTGGCGCGCAGCGAACGCCGCCACTTGTTCATGAAATACGCCTGATAGAACCACGGCGCCGTTTCTTCCAGCGAAAACAATCCTTCGCCTGGATCGATAATCGGACATACCGCCAGCGCGTAACGCAACGGAATACCCATGGCCGGCGCGCGAAGCGCGACACGCAACGCGAAGTTGCCGCCGAGTGAAAATCCGGCAATCGCCATGGAGCGCGACGGCCAGCGCTGCGCGATGTCGCCCACGGCATGCACGACTTCATCGATGCGACAGGAGTGAAATAGCGCTTCGTTGAGCGTGTGGCTATCGCCATGATCGCGGAAGTTGAGCCGAAAAACGTCCCAGCCGTCGGCCAGCAGGCGGCTGCCGGTTTGCAGCACGTAGGTGGAGTCCACGCTACCTTCCCAACCGTGAAACAGTACGGCCATGCCACGCGAAACAGCATGGCCTTTTTGCGCTGTGTAGGCGCCGGTCAGGCGAACGCCGTCGCCGCCGTCGACCATCACCGATTCCGCACCTTCCAGCACGTTGTACGCATGGTGCGGCAACAACGTGCGACGCACTCCGCTTGAAGAAAGCATCGTCTGGATGTGGCCACTGGTGAGCGGCCACGGCGGACGGAAATCCCGCCCTGAAGGCAACGTCATGCGGCGCGATCCTCTAACGCGATGGCGATTCGCTCGCGCGCCAAATCGGCCATGCGGCGCCGGCCGTCGGGACTGGTGGGCACGGGTTCGAGGAAATGCACTTCCGCATCCATCGAGGGGCCGCCGAGCATGCGCAGGATGTTTTGCATGAAATTTTCGTCCTCGCGAAAACCGGCGTCGATCAGTCGCTTGCCATCGCGGGCAAAACGCAGCGCCACCGGTTGCACGGGCACGTCAGCATCCAACGCTGCCTGGAAGATGCGCGCGTGGAACACCTTCAGCACACCGTTGTGTCCGGTGCCGCCTTCCGGGAAGACCGCAACCGAACGGCCTTCGCGCAAGCGATCGACCATCACCTGCATAACCGCCGCGAGCGAGTGATTGCTGCCGCGCCGATGGAAGATCGTACCGCCGCTAGCGGCCAGCCAACCCACCAGCGGCCAGTTGGCGATTTCGGCCTTGGCCACGAAACACGCGGCGCGCTGGCTGTGCAGCAGCTCGATGTCGATCCATGAGGTGTGATTGGCGACGAACAACACCGGATCCGCCAGCGGCTGCCCAATACGCACGGATCGCAATCCGAAGACGCGCATCAGTCCGGTGGACCATGCGCGGATCATGCGGTGGGTAAATGGCTCGCGGCCATTCTTCATCACCGCATGGCGATTCCAGGTGAGGATGCACCCACACAGCAAAATGCCGAGCACGATGTACACCAACAACAGCGGCACACGCCACAGGTAACGCAGCGGGCGCAGCAGGTCTCGGTCCGGGGCGGAAACGGCTTCGATACTCATCAGTACATCATTTTAACGTTAGTCGACGGTTTCGGGGTGCACTGATCCACTTTTCGGCATCCGCTCGGCGTGGCTTGCGCTCAGGGCGGGCGCTCTTAACGTTCTAGTTGTTGCAAAGGAAGCGACGGCGAGCGTTTGACGGTGCGCAACACGAAGCTGGAATTGACATCGGCGACCGCGGCATCGTTCAGCAACTGGTCCAACAGGAAGCGTGAGAAGTGCTCCAGGTCGGCCACGTAGACATGCATGAGGTAGTCCATGTCCCCGGTAAGGGCATGGCAGGCCACCACCTCGTCCCAGCCAGCAAGGCGTTCCACGAAACGCTCGATCGACAACCCTTCATGTCGCGCAAGCTGCACGCGCACAAAGGCCTGCAGACCCAACCCTACTGCCTGGGGGTCGATTTGGGCTGCGTAACCGCTGATCACCCCTTCGGTTTCGAGCCGTTGCAAGCGGCGCAGGCAGGCTGACGGCGAGAGATTAATCCGCTCCGCCAGCTCGGCGTTGGTGATTCGGCCCTCCGCCTGCAGCACCGCCAGTATTTTGAGATCGGTGCGGTCGAAATCAGGCACTGCACGATTCCTTTACGTATTCATCTTTATGCAACCGAATATTGCACACATAGGTATGAAGTCAACAATAAAACAACCACTTTGTGCCTTTTCGGCCGTATCCTTTTGCTCGCCTATCCGGCACACGCCGGAGTACCGCCGGAGCCCCCATGGAAAACGACACACCCCGCCGCGTTGAGCATCAGCAGACCGATCGCGGCTATGTGCCGGTGTATGCCACGGGCGTGGTGGAGCAGCCGTGGGCGGATTACAGCCATACCGACCACGAGGTCTGGGACACGCTATTCAAGCGCCAGCGCGAGTTGCTGCCGGGGCGCGCCTGCAAGGAATTCCTCGCCGGCGTGGAACGCTTCGGCCTCGGCGACGGTGGCATCCCGAAGTTCGCCGATCTCAACAAGGTGCTTGGCCAGACCACCGGCTGGGAATTGGTCGCGGTCGAAGGCCTGCTGCCCGATGAGGTGTTTTTCGATCATCTCGCCAACCGCCGCTTCCCGGTCAGCTGGTGGATCCGCAAGCCGGATCAGCTGGATTATCTGAGCGAGCCCGATCTGTTCCACGACCTGTTCGGCCACGTGCCGCTGCTGCTCAATCCGATCTTTGCCGATTACATGCAGGCTTACGGCCGCGGCGGCATGAAGGCGTTCGGCATCGGTCCCGAAGCGCTGATGAATCTCACGCGCCTGTATTGGTACACGGTGGAATTTGGCCTGATCAGCACCGATGAAGGCATGCGCATTTACGGCGCCGGTATCGTCAGCTCCAAGGGCGAGTCGATCTACTGCCTGGATTCGCCCGCGCCCAACCGCATCGGTTTCGGCCTGGAGCGGGTGATGAACACGCGTTACCGCATCGATACGTATCAACAGACGTACTTTGTGATCGACAGCTTCGAGCAGCTGTTCGACGCCACGCGGCCCGATTTCACACCCATCTACGCCAATCTCAACCTACATAACGCGCATGCGGCGAGCGACGTGCTCGACAGCGACCGGGTTTTCCATCGCGGCACGCGCGAAGGATTTGCCAACAACGCGGATGCCTGAGCGGCGTCCGCGGCGGCGTCTCTACTGCTTACTCAGCGTATGCATCCAGCCATGGTTTGAGGATGCGCTCCGCAGCGCGCAGCGTGTGCGAACGCTCAGTTGCGCTTCAACTCGCTGACTTCAAGTACGTTCGCGATGCGCTTGCCATCCCAGCGATAGATCAGGTGCTGTGCCTGCACGCACGGCTCAACCACGTCCGGGAAAAACGCGGCCAGACATTCGCCGCCGTGATGACGCACGCTGTCGTAGACGATGCCATTGGCGTTGTCTTGGCGAAGTGTGCGAGCAAGCGCGATGCTTGCGATGTAGCTGTGCGGATCGTGCGCTTCGGGCCAGCCGCCGCGCAGGTCATGCAGTTTGCAGTCGACGCTGGTGCGATAGCAGCGCATTTCGATATCGCAAGGCGGTTCGGCGGTCGCCGCGAGAAACCGTTCGCGGTGATAAACGGTTTCTTCCACCGCCGTGATGACGGTATGCGCCGCATAAAACACGCACCAGGTGCCGTCGGAAAAACGACTGCCTTCCGGATTGAGATGCGTGAAAGCGGCCATCACCGGCGTCGAGCCCGGTCCGCTGATGCGACGCTCCGGCGGCACCAGGCGCATGGTGTTGGCTTCTTCGCGCAGGCGTGGATTGGTTAACGCTTCAATCGCGAACACCGCGTCCAGATCCACGGGATCGGCAATACGATCGAACAATCCGGCCGGCGGAAACCGGCTAGGGACAATGCGATAAGCCTGGCTCCAACGGATGCGTCGAATGGGTGGCGTGTCGATAGGCATAGGGCATTCCGGGGCGCAAGCCGCGCCGTTTTATTCTTCCCTGTTTGCCTTTGAATACTGCCGGAGCGTGTTCTCGCCGACTGCGACGGTCGCCACCGTTTAGAGCCCCGATCAATTCCAGCCGCGTTGCGCATCCAGATACTGACGCACCACGTACAGGTCGGCCACATTGCCCGACAGCATGCGCTCCAGCGCGGAGTGCCCGCCGAACAGCGCCGACTGATTGGATTTATGCAGCCATGCGTCCGCCTGCGCCGGATCCGGAAACAGGATCTGCAGCGCCTTGTAGATACCCAGCAAGTAACTGATGCGCTCCAGGGTATCGCGACCCAGCACGCCGTCTTGCTGGCGCTTCCACTTGTAGAAGGTGGATTCCGGCGGATCGCCCAGCAGCTTGCGTTGCTCGGCGATGCGTAAATTCCAGCGTTCGGCGAGCTTGAAGAACGTTCGCAAGGCGGGGCCGCCGAGGTCTTCGGCGGGTGCGGTGCGGGGTAGGGCGTGGGCCGTCATGGTTAACTCTCCCAATAAAGCTTAAGAACAATATACTTTATTGGTGAAGTTTTAGCCAGTGGTCGGCAGACTGACCACACGCGAACCATTATTTGGCTGCATCCACGCCGTAGTCCGGTTCGGGACCCCCGTCGGCGATAAAACGATCGACGCGTTGCTCGAGCACGGGCAACGGGACCGAGCCGGTCGCCAATACCGTGTCGTGAAAGGCGCGGATGTCGAATTTCGGTCCCAACGATTTCTCAGCCTTCGTACGCAATTCCAACAGCTTCAGATAACCCAATTCGTACGATAGCGCCTGACCGGGCCAACTGATGTAGCGATCCACTTCGTTGGCGATTTCGCGGTCCGAGAGCGCCGTGTTCTGCGTCATGTAATCGATCGCCTGCTGGCGCGTCCAACCAAGATGATGGATGCCGGTGTCGACCACCAAACGGCAAGCGCGCCACATCTGGTACGTGAGATAACCGAAGCGCTGATAGGGCGTCTTGTAGATGCCCATCTCGTTGCCGAGAAACTCCGAATACAGGCCCCAGCCTTCGCCATAAGCGGAGATGTAGCCGTTACGACGAAACGCGGGTTGATCGTGTTCCTCTTCGGCCAGCTCCAGCTGCAGCGCGTGACCGGGATACGACTCGTGCAAGGTGAGCGCCGGCATGTTGAATAACGGACGCGAGGGCAGGTCGTAAGTGTTGACCAGATAGACGTCCGGACCGCCGCGCCCGGATGTGTAGTACGGCGCGATATCCGCAGGCACCGGTTCGATGGTAAATCGCTTACGCGGCAAATGACCGAAGAACTTGCCTACCTGACCATCCACTTCCTTGGCCACCCACGCGCTTTTGTCGAGCAGCTCTTGCGGCGTCTTAGCATAGAACTGCGGATCGGTGCGCAAGAAATGCAGGAAATCGGCGAAGCTGCCCTTGAAGCCGGTTTCCTGCATGGTCTGCAGCATTTGCGCGTGAATCTTCGTCACCTGCTCCAGGCCGATCGCATGGATCGCATCGGGGTCGAGATCGAGCGTGGTGTATTCGCGAATCTGCTGGCGGTAATAGTCTTTGCCGTCGGGCAGCGCTTCGGCGGCCAGTGTGGTGCGTGCCTGGGGCATGTATTCGTTGCGGAAGAAGGTCAGCAATTTCGCGTAGGCGGGAATCACGTCGTGGCCGATCTTCGCGCGCGCGTCGGCCTGAATCGCCGCCGCGGTCGCCGCCGGAATGTTCGACGGCATGTGCTGAAGCGGTGCATAGAAACCGGTTTGCGTGGGATCTTTTACATCGGCCACGGCAGCGATCGATACGTCGCGCCCCGCCAACACCGCGCGCGGCACGCTGAAACCGCGCTTCAGGCCCGCGCGCATGTTGGCAATCTGCTGATCGAATTACGCCGGTACCTGACCCAGACGATCCACTTAGTGACGGTAATCGCCTTCGCTGCGCAACTCGTCGCCCTCTAGGTCATCGCTCAACTCGCTCCAGAACGCCGAATCGCTGTTGAACGGCATCTGCCATTGCTGAAATTGCTGATCGGCGATGAAGTTGCGGATCTGCTCGCGATAAACCGCGTAATTCACCTGTTCGGCCGGCGAAAGCTGCTTCACGTCGATAGCATCGAGCTGACTTATCACCTTACGCCACTCGTCGAGACGTTCCTGTTGGCTTTTCGCATCGACCTGATCCAACCGACCATTGTTGGGTTGCGATTCGCCCGAAGCGCTGATGCCGGACTGCCCGGTACGCCACGCCCACTCCTGGCGATAGATCTGCTTGAAGCGTGCGTCGGTGTCTTGCTGTGCCCATGCCGGTGCAGTCAGTGCCAGACCCAAGGCCATGCACCCGATACGTGTTGCGGTATTCACTACGATGGATTCCCCGTTGAAGACGATGCCGAAGATGCTGACACCGCATCTTCCACGCTCCAGTCATTGAGCGCCTGTGGCGAAAGTTGAGGCAACGCGGCGCGTAAGAGGAGGGCACGCGTGTCGTCTTTCAGACGCGCCACGCGCAAAACAACGCGGCGTGCTTGCAACCAGCTCGAAAAATCGCTGAGCGATTCCAATGCGGTGCTGTCCAGATCCGGCGATTCTTCCAAGCTCAAAATCACCTGTTTCAGTCCGGCTCGCAGCTCTACTTGTTGCCGCGCAAGTGTCAGCATGGATTCGGCGTTGGCAAAAAACAGCGGCTCTTCCGGGCGCAAAATCAATGTGCCCGGTGACTGCACCGCATCGGGATGCTGCGCGATGTCGACGAAATCGTGTCCGCCGGCAAGACGACCGAGCACGCTCAATCGCGTGGCGGCCAGCTGGCGCAGCAGCATGATCAGGCTGAAAGCGATCGCGACCAGCAAGCCGTTGAGAATGCCCAGCGACAACACGGCAACGACCGCAGCGAGCGCAAGCAAGCGATCGCGCTTCCATTGCAGATAAGGCCGAAACACCGACAATCGCCATGATTTGCTCACGGCATGAATCACGATCGCGGCCAAGACAGCCTGCGGTATGCGTTCGATCCAGCGCAATAACAGCAACACCATCAGCAACACGCTGGCGCCGGCGATTAAGCCGGCCAGCCGCGAACGTGCGCCCGCCGCCTCGTTGGCCGATGTACCGGAATAGCCCGCGCCCACCGGCATCCCGTGCAATAGACCGCACAGCACATTGGCGACGCCCAGTACCAGCAAGTCCCGATTCGGTTGAACTGGATCGTTGTGTTTGAGCGCGAATCCGCGAATCGAACTGTACGACTCCGCATACAGAATCAGCAGCAGCGCGGCGGCCAGTTCCATGCTTGGTATCCACTGGTCGTGCGACGGCCAGGTCGGCATGCCCAATGTCATATGCAGATTGATGGTGCCGGTAAGCGGAACGCCGTGTGCGGACAACCAGCCCGAAGCCAAGACACCCAACGCAATAACTAACAAGCTACCGGGTAAACGACGTAGGCGCTCGCAGGCGAACAACAACGCCAGGGCAATCACACCCGTACCCAGCGTGATCACGTTGACTTGGTTGGACGTGCGCGCCAGATCCGCCACCAGCAAGGGCACAAAATCGCCGTGCAGGTCGGGCCAGCCACCCAGGTGCGGCAATTGCTTCAACGCAATAACGATCGCCAGGCCGAAGGTGTAACCGCGCAATACCGGACGAGCAATGAGATGCGACAGACTGCCCAGACGCGCAAAACCGGCGATCAGAAAACATATGCCGCCAAACAACACCAGCGTCGTCGCCATCGCCACACGCATACCTACGACATTGCCCGCCAGCGCCAGCGTTCCGGCCGCCAGCACCGCCGCCGATGACGACGTCGATGACACGATGGCGAAGCGACTGCGGCCGAGCAATCCATAGCAAATCAGGCCGATAAAAAGCGCGATGACACCCGCCTGCGGCGGCATGCCCGCGATGCCTGAATACGCCACCGCTTCGGGCACCAGCAGACCCGCAATCGCAAGGCCTGCCAGCAAATCGGCGACGCGCGCCGAGGTCGGGGCTGCCGCGGCATTCATTGGATGATGACGCCGCTCCAGCCCGGCAGGTATGCCGTATCGTGCGAGTGGGCCAACAACAGGGCATCTTGCACCACCTTGGCGGTGATGCGGCCTGCTTTGAGTTTCATATGGCGCCGGTAGAAGTCGGCCCAGAGAAATTCCGAATAAGGCGTCGCGTCCTTGGAGTATCCGCCGGCCATGCGCACGCGCGCGGCGAGGGTGCGGAAGGGATCGTCCACCATGGCTTTCAGATTGCCCGGGATGGCGTCGTACTCCTGCCGCTGGCCATGTTCGTTATAAGGGTGCGCCCAGCGGTTGAATTCCATGGTGTGCCAGAACACGGCCGGCTCGAGCCACGAGAAATCGCGCTGAATCATCACCGGCACTTGCTTCACGCCTTCTTCGAAGAGGGCCAGGCCGAGATGGTGGTGATCGACGACATAGACCTGGTTCTTGGGCCCCAGTACGCCGGGAAACCAGTGTTCGGCGAGCAATTCCTTGCGCTTCTTTTTCCCGAGTTTTTCCCACTGTTCCCGCTTTTCCGCCACTTCGGCCTTGCCCACCGTCATCTGAGTGGGACGCAACTTGGCCGGTGCGATCGACAGCAGAGGATGACGCACGCCTGACGACATGACATGACTCCTTGGGTAACCCTGGTTCGCGCAGGGTACCCGAAGCGCAGCTGCCGCGGTCATTTCTCCCGCGTGGGGTGTGGGAGAAAAGCTATTCCAGTCCCGAGTAATAGCCGCGCATGGCTTGCAGGTACGACGTCAGGTTGCGGTCGGGCGGACTGTCGAACACTTCGCCCGCTTCGTCGATGCGCGCGATGCGATCGGGACGGAAATTGCGGAAGTTGCGACGCAGGCGGCACCACGTACCCAAGGTCCATTTACCGCCCCAGAAGGCCAGGCACAACGGTTCCACTTCACGCTCGCTTTCGCGTCCCACTTCATCGCGATAAAGCAGGCGCAGCACCTGTTGTGCTTCGATGGCCGCATGCAGCTGATCGATGCGGGCGGCGAAAGCGATCGATTCCTCGTCACGCCAAATCGGTGCGTAGATGCGCGTGCGCGACGAGCGCTCGCGCAATTCGGGTGGCAGCACGGCTTCGATCTTTACCAGCGCCGCCTGCGCGCCAGCAGCGAGCCGCTCGCCCGCAAAGGCACGTACGAAACGCGTGCCGACCACCAGCGATTCGAGTTCGTCGGCGGTAAACATCAGCGGCGGAATATCCGAGCCCTTGCGCAGCACGTAGCCGACGCCAGCCTCGCCTTCGATGGGTACGCCCGAAAGTTGCAGATCGGCCACGTCGCGATACACGGTGCGCAGGGAGACGCCAAGCGTTTCGGCAAGCTGACGCGCTTGCAACGCGGTACGACGCCCGCGCAGGGCGTTGATGATAAGGAAGAGGCGGTCGGCACGACGCATAGACACATGATCGCCCACGTGGCCGCTGCAGGCCAGCATCCAAAGTCATGCACCGCTGTCGCAGTGCGTGAGACAACCCTGGGCGAGTAGGCGGTAAGCATGATCGTCGACTCGCCCGCGGCGCTCAGGCTGCCTGTCGTGCGGCGATTTCCGCGTCTTTGGCGGCAGCACGCTGCATCGCCGGGCGCGTGATCACGCGATCGATGTAAGCGCGGATGATCGGCGTTTCCGGCACGATCCCGAACATCGTCGTCCAATGCAGTGCACCGCCCCACAGCACATCCACGGCGGTGAATCGCTCGCCGAGCATGTAGGGGCCTTTGGCGAGTTGCGCGGTGAGCGTGTCGAACACGTCGTCCCACGTTCCGTAGGGCGATGTGGATGGCGACGCGGGATCGCGCTTCAGCGATCGATCGACGATGGCCGGTTCGAACGACGATCCGTAATAAACCAACCAGCGCGTATACGGGCCACGCAATGGATCGCCGATGGCCGGTGCAAGACCTGCCTCCGGAAAGAGATCGGCCAGATAGAGAAACACTGCCGGCTGTTCGGTGATCAATGCATCGCCGTGACGAATGGCGGGCACCTTGCCCATCGGATTGATTGCCCTATACGTGGATTGACGCTGCTCACCCGTCTTGAGATTGAGCAATTGCAGCTCGTAATCGGCACCGAGTTCCTCGAGCAGCGCAAGCGTGCCACCGGAACGACTATTGGGTGCGTGATAAAACGTGATAGCCGGATTCATAAAAATACCTCCGCGTAAAACCGATCAGAGATGCCGCGTTTCGGCGGGAGCGTTCTGCCAGTTGTTGTTGCGTCCGTCACTGAAATGCAATGGCGCGTCGATCAGTTCGACAGGTACGGCATCGTCCAGGCATGCGACGGCAACGCTGTAGAAATCGCCCCCGAGGACATCCAAATGTCCTTTGCCGAACGGCCGCACGCCGCAATGCTTGCAGAACGGGTGATGCATGCTGTGCGAGCCGAATTGATAGTCGCTGAGATCGTCCTCACCGCTGATCAAGCGAAACGCTTCCGGCTTGACGATCACGCCCCACTGCCGGGTCTTGGTGCAGATCGAGCAATTGCAGCGCCCGGTGCCCTGCGCGAAATCGATATCCGTTTCGATGGTCACTGCGCCGCAATGGCAGCTGCCGCGATAAGTCTTTTGCATGATGATGTTTCCTTGCGTCGCAATCGTGGGGTGATATGCCGGTTGAGCTGTTTCGTCGCTTATTTGTTTGCGCGTGTGCGCGGTTCATCCACGCGTTTTGTCGTGGGCTCCTCAACGGTCGATAGCGTTGTGCGCGCGGACAAACTCACCGCTGCCGCTGCCGCCGTGGCCACCAGTACGCGCCGGCGCCCAGGATCGAATGCGGGCGTGAGTTGGATAACTTTGCTGCCGCTTGCAGGCGGTGTTTTCGTCGGCGGTTTGGGCAGTTGATATTGCCCATCCATCAGCAGACCGCGAAGGTAAAGCGGCCGATACGCCGCCAAGATGCGATTGACCAGGTCGTTCATGACGAACTCCTTAAGCTGCCCTAACCGTTTCAGTGGCCACGCCGGGAAACCACGGCGGAGGAATGGCGTGCTTGAACAGGCGATACCAATATTCACGATCGCTGCGGTTATAGAGATCCAGCGTATGAATGATTTCGCGCGTGAACTCCACGCTGCCCAGATGACTGGCGGTAATCACACCGCCATCGCTCACGGCCAGCACGTTGGCGTCGTATTGCTCGTGCCCGGTGTAACTGGGCACTTCGCGGTCGATTTGACTGGCCCAGTTGCCGGTGTGGCGGCAACGATTGATCAGGCCGGCACGGGCAACGCCGAATACTCCTTCGGCGATGGCGGCAACCGGTGCCCCCGCGTCATGCACACAGCGTGCGGCGGCGGCAACCTGATCGACCTGCGACGGCAGCCACACGTGGCCGCCAGGCAGAATCAGCAGCGCCGCAGCACCCAGATCCAGTTGGTCCAGACGACCGTCGGGCAGCACCTGCAGCCCGCTCAACGAAGTCACCGGTTCTTGGGTAAAGCCGACCGTACGTACCTCCCAATCCCCTGGCCGGCGGATCTCGCTTAGGCCCAACGCCACCTGCCAATCGGCAAATCCCTCGAAAACCAGCACATAAACCGTGTCGCGCATGATCGTCCCTCCTTTTCGATGATGTGAGCTTGCGCCCCGCCTACTGCCAGCGTGTTGTCAGCAGAGACTGGAGGCCGGTTCAGGCACGCGACTGGCTTCCGTAAGGCGGACCCGGGAAAATGACTATCCCTTTGCCTGCAGGTCCGCCATGAAGCCCATTTCGCTGATCCAGTTCCTGATTGAGGAACGCCGTGCCGGTCGCGTGAACGCCGAGCTTTCGCTACTGGTCGAAGTGGTCGCGCGCGCCTGCAAGCGCATCGCGGTGGCCACCAACAAGGGTGCGCTGGGCGGCGTGTTGGGCAATGCCGGCAGCGACAACGTGCAGGGCGAGGCGCAAAAGAAGCTGGACGTGATCTCCAACGAAATCCTGCTGGAAGCCAACGCCTGGGGCGGCCAGCTCGCGGCGTGCGCGTCAGAAGAAATGGAAGATCCGCAGCCGATTCCGGATATGTATCCGAAGGGCCATCACCTGTTGCTGTTCGACCCGCTGGATGGCAGCTCGAACATCGACGTGAACATTTCCGTGGGCACCATCTTCTCGATACTACGTTGTCCCGATGGGATCACTGAACCGAAGGCGGAGCACTTCCTGCAGAAAGGCACTACCCAGCTCGCGGCAGGTTATGTCGTGTACGGCCCGGCTACGGTGCTGGTGCTTACCTTCGGTCATGGCACGCACGAGTTCACGCTCGATCGCGAAGTGGGTAGCTTCACGCTCAGCCGCCGCGCTATTCAAATCCCGGAAGAAACCGGCGAATTCGCCATTAACATGTCCAACCAGCGCCATTGGGAGCCGCCGATGCAGCGCTACATCGGCGAATTGCTGGCCGGTGCGGACGGTCCGCGCGCTAGAGATTTCAACATGCGCTGGGTTGCATCGATGGTGGCGGACGTACATCGCATCATCACGCGTGGTGGCGTGTTCTTCTATCCGCTCGATGCAAAGATCAAGAGCAAGGGCGGCAAATTGCGTCTGATGTACGAAGCCAATCCCATGGCTTTCATCGTCGAACAGGCAGGCGGCGCTGCAACCACAGGCCGCGAACGCATCCTGGACCTGCAGCCGACGGGGCTGCACCAGCGCGTGCCGGTGTTCCTGGGTTCGAAGAAGGAAATCGAAGTCGCCACGCACTACCACTTGGTGGCGGATGGCGCGCAAGGTTGATGTCATCGTTCCGGCGTTAGCCGGGGCATGACGGTAATACGGCGCTGGGTCCCGACTTATGCCGGGACGACGGACGGATGGAAGTGCTTCAACTTGTCGCTGCTACCGCGCCAGGCGTCACCGATTCCCCATAACGCCGCTGCCTCATCCACTTCGTAACGATCCACTTCTCGCCACGTGTTACCGGCGAGCCGCCATGCAGGGTCATGCGGTCGAGCTGGTTTTGGCTGTTGGTGTATTCGAAATAGACGGCTGAACCTTTTTTCGGCACAACCTCCAGACCGATCTCCGGAAAGATGGTGGTGCCGCCCTCTTCCACGTCGTTCAAATACATGACGAGCGTGGAGATGCGTTGGCCGCCGATGGTCATCTGCACATGGCTGCCGGGCTCTTCCGGCGGGAAGTAGTCGAAGTGCGGCTTGTATTCGCCGCCGGTGCCGTAGTGCAGTATCTGCAGGCCTTCGCCGTGATCGACCGGCCAGTGCATCACTTCCGAGATGCGGCGGTCGAGGCGGGCGATAAAGGGGTCGGCGTTGAGTGCGAAGAAGGTGCCTTCGCTGCTGCGGTCGGCAATGACTTCGTGCTTGCCGCTGATGGGGTCGACCGTGGTGGAGCGATGCATTTTGTCAGCGGAAAGGCGAATGAGCTGATCGCATTCTTCTTCGCTAAGCACACCGTCGAGCACGGCGATGACTGGGCGATTCACGCGCGTGACCACACGCACGTCGCGGTCGGAGGTGCAGATGAGATTGCCAACCGGTAAGCGCGGTGTTTCGTAGACGTAGCCGGCAGCGACTTTCGGCAGCGTTTCAAAGGGTGCGGCGAGCGGTCCGTTGCCGGTCATCACGCCATTCACCGCGGCGCGCGCGAACACCGGATCGAAGCGGTTGCGCACCATATCGTCAATCAGCGATTGCGGCGCGCAGCCGCGCGCGAGGTTCTCGCGAATCCAGCTATGCCATTCGTTCGGCAATTGGGTCATGGCGTTCATTGCAGACTCCCCAGTCCACAGCGTTGTCGATGCGGTGCTTCGTACTGCCGGCGACCATACTGGCAGGACGCTTCGGCCCCGATTGTGACTCCGTTGGGCGCCTGCGCGCGACCCCTCCCAGAAGGAGGGGCCGTCCCATGCGGTCAGGCCACCAGACCGTGGCTGCGCAGCAGGGCATCCGGCTCGGGCTTGCGGCCGCGGAAGGCAACGAAGCTTTCCAAGGCCGGGCGGCTGGCGCCCACGGCCAGGATTTCACGGCGGAAACGCTCGCCGGTAACCGCGTCGATCACGCTGTGGCCCGTGGTCGCGCGCTCTTCGAAGGCGCCGAAGGCATCGGCGCTGAGCAATTCCGCCCACAGGTAGCTGTAATAACCTGCGGCATAGCCACCTGCAAAAATGTGGCTGAACGCATGCGGGAAGCGCTGCCAGGCCGGTGGATGCAGCACCGCCACTTCGCGGCGCGCTTCTTCCAGCACCTCGAGCGTGCGGGCGCCTTTGGCGGGGTCGTATTCCAGGTGCAACAGGAAATCGAACAAGGCGAACTCAAGCTGGCGGACGAGGAACAGGCCGGCATGGAAGTGACGGGCCGCCAGCATGCGCTCGAACAGTTCGTCGGGCAGGCGTTCACCGGTCTCCCAATGCTTGGCGAACAGATCCACCGCCGCGCGGGTCCAGCCGAAGTTCTCCATGAGCTGGCTAGGCAGCGCTACCGCGTCCCATTCCACGCCATCGATACCGCCGACGGAAGGTAGCGGCACCTCGGTAAGCAGATGATGGAAGCCGTGACCGAATTCGTGGAATAGCGTCAACACGTCGTCGTGCGTGAGCAACGCCGGACGTCCTTCGGTCGGTGGCGCGAAGTTGCAGGTGAGAAAGGCTACTGGCAGCTGCGACTGTGCATCATCATCGAAGCGCGAACGGCAGACGTCCATCCACGCGCCGCCGCGTTTGCCGCTGCGCGCGTAAAGGTCGATGTATGCGCCCGCGAATACGCGTCCGTCCGCATCGGTGACGTCGTAGTAGCGAACATCCGGATGCCAGACATCGACACCGTCGCGCGCGCGAAGCGTGATGCCGTAGAGCCGATGCACAAGACCAAACAAACCTTCGATGACGGAAGGCAGGGGGAAATACGGCTTGAGCTGCTCCTCGTCCAGCGCATATTGTTTCTGGCGCAGTTTTTCAGACGCATACGCAATGTCCCACGACTCAAGGTTATCGAGCTTGAGTTCGGTCGAGGCAAATTCGCGCAAGGTGGCGAGTTCCTGCTGCGCAACAGGCTTGGCACGTGCACCCAGGTCGCGCAGGAAGGTCAGCACTTCGGTCGAGGCGGTGGCCATCTTGGTCGCCAGCGATTCTTCCGCGGCGTTGGCGAAGCCGAGCAGTTGGGCCGCCTCATGGCGCAAGTCCATGATCTGCTCGATGCGCAGCGTATTGTCGTGTTTGCCCGCATGCGGTCCCTGGTCGGAGGCACGCGTCTGGTAAGCCCAATAGACACGCTCGCGCAAGCTGCGGTTATCGGCATAGGTCATCACGGCCTGTACGCTGGGTTGCTTGAGCGTCACGAGATAGCCGTCCAACTCCTTTTCCTTGCCGTACTGGCGCAATACCGCTCGGCCGGAATCGGGAATGCCGGCGAGGTCGCGTTCGTCGGTGATGTGCTCGTACCACGCGTCGGTCGCGTCAAGCACCGCGTTGGAAAATTCAGTGGAAAGCTTGCTCAGTTCCACGCCGATTTCGCGGAAGCGCGAACGCGCCGGCTCTTCCAGCGCCACGCCGGAGAGCTTGAAATCACGCAACGCATGTTCGACCAGAGCGCGTTGCGGACGTGACAGCGTAGTGAAACTCGGTGCATCGGCTACCGCTTGTACTGCGGCGTACAGGTCGCGGTTCTGGCCCATTTCGATGGCGTGATCGGTGAGCTTTTCTTCGGCCGGCCCATAGACCTTGCGCAGCGCTTCGCTGTCGGCCACCGAGTGCAGGTGCGAAACCGGCGACCAGGCCCGGGCAATGCGCTGCTCGAGCCGCTCCTGAGGCAACATGACGGACGAAAAATCGCGCGACGCGCCGGGTGCAGTCAACGCCGCAACGTCGGCGCGGCTTTCGGCCAGCAGGGCATCGATGGCGGGCGTCACCTGCTCGGGTTTGATCTGCGAAAACGCCGGAAGGGCGTCGTCGGCCAGCAACGGGTTGTCTTGGCTCATGGAAACTCCTTTAGACCCGACAGCGTGCTGGCGCCGTGCACTGAAATCAAGCGGAAAGGCGTCACAATGGGCTATTGGCGCGGGCCATGCATACCGCGTCATCGCAGGCGTCGTACCATCGCGCACATGCTGCCTGCCGATATCCCCGCCCTGATCGGTCGCATCCCGCTTTTTGCGCATCTGAACGACGCGCAACGCGCTGCGCTTGCCGGACACCTGCGCTGGATCTGCCTACCCGGCGGCCAGTACCTGTTCAAAGCCGGCGAGGTGGCCGAAGCGCTGTATTTGCTGCGCAGCGGCAGCCTGGGTGTTTTCGACGGCCCCACCGACCTGGTTCGTCAGATTTCCGCCGACGATTGCGTGGGCGAAGTGGGCCTGCTCAGCGGCGAGACGTTGCGTTACAGCGTACGCGCCTTGCGCGATTCGGAATTGCTGCGGCTGGATCGCGACTTGTTCGAACACCTGATCGAACGTCATCCACGTGCCATGCTTGGCGTGGCGCGGCAGGCGATGGATCGATTGCTACGCCGCGAGCGGCATGTCGAGCCACCGGACAAGCCGCGTACTTTTGCGATTTTACCGGTCGACAACACCGTGCCCGTGCGCGGCTTGGCCATCCAGCTGGCGCAAGCGCTGGAGGCTTACGGCAACTGTGTAGTGATCGATGCCGAGCACGGTGCTAACCGCGGTAGCGATTGGTTTGCCGAGCGCGAAGCACAAGCGCGCTTCGTGATTTATCTGGACAGCACCGGCGATGCTTCGTGGCGAATGCGATGCCTGCGCCAGGCCGATGTGCTGTTGCTGCCCGCGCTGTCCGCGCAAACGGAACGGCCCTGGCCCGAAGCCGCGCCGGGACATCCGGCCAGGGTGCGCCATCGGCCGCGTCATTTGTTGCTTATGCATCCCGGCCATCGGGTGTTGCCCGGTTCGGCGCGCCGTTGGCGTGCGCAGTTCAGCGGCGAATTGCAGCATCACCATATCTGCGGCGAGAGCGATATTGCACGCATCGCGCGATTGATCAGCGGTCATGCTCGCGGTCTGGTGCTCTCGGGCGGCGGCGCGCGCGGACTGGCACATCTTGGCGCGTTGCGAGCGCTGCGCGAGGCGGGGCACGACTTCGATGCGGTAGGTGGTACCAGTATCGGCGCCATCATCGGCGCGGGTGTCGCCAATATGTGGGATACCGAAGAGATGTCGCGCATCTATTACGAGGCGTTCGTGCGCGGCAAGCCGCTTTCGGACTGGACGCTGCCCTTCGTCGCGCTGACCCGAGGACGCCGCGCGGCGATGATGCTGCGCCGTGCGTTCGGTGCGATCGATATCGAAGATCTTGAGCGTCCGTTCTTCTGCGTGTCCACCAATCTTTCCGGCGAGGGCCGGGTGGTGCATCGTCACGGACCGCTGTGGTTGTGGTTGCGAGCGACCAGTTCGATTCCCGGCATTTTGCCTCCGGTGTTGCACCATGGACATGTGTACGTGGATGGCGCGCTGGTCGACAATTTGCCCACCGATGTGATGGCCGAAGACGGCATCGCGCATATCACCGCGGTAAGTATCCGCGCCGATATCGAACTGCGCGCGCAAGCCGAAGAATTCGCCACGCCACCTTGGTGGCGGCTATGGATGCGCCAGCGGCGCGGCACCGGCTGGCCCGGCATTGTTTCCACGCTGACGCGCGCGGCCATGGTCAATAGCGAGGAAACCGCCGTGCACTGTCAGGAACGCGCGGACCTGCTGATCACGCCCCCACTGGAACATGTCGGCATGCTCGACTGGAAGGATTGGCAACTGGCGGTGGATTCCGGTTACCAGGAAACCCTGCGTGTGCTGGAGGCGCAAGAGCGTGGAACGCTACCTTCGGACAACGAGAATCTTACCGTCGCTGGATAGAATGCGCGAATGAATCATTTACGCAGCTACAAGGGCATCGTTCCCACACTCGGCGCTCGCGTCTATGTCGATCCCGCCGCGACGGTGATTGGCGATGTGATACTGGGCGAGGACGTGTCGATCTGGCCTGGCGCGGTCTTGCGCGGCGACGTGCATTACATCCGCATCGGTGCGCGCAGCAACGTGCAAGATGGCGCCATCGTGCATGTCACGCACGACGGCCCGTATTCGCCAGGGGGCTTTCCCACCATCGTCGGCGAAGGCGTAACAATTGGCCATGCCGCGGTCATTCACGCCTGCACGATCGAGGACTATTGCCTTATCGGCATGCACGCCACGGTGCTCGACGGCGCGGTGGTGAAGAAATACGGCTTTGTCGGAGCGGGCAGCTTGGTGCCGCCTGGCAAGGTGGTAGGCGAGCGCGAGTTATGGCTCGGCAATCCGGCGCAGCGCGTGCGGTTGCTGACCGACAAGCAAATCGAGCAATTGCATTACTCCGCCGATCACTACGTGCGTGTGAAAGACGTTTATCTCGCCGAATAGACCGCGGGCGCCACCTTAGTTGGTGCTCTGGCCGCCCGCCGCTTGTTGAGCCTGGATGCGCGCCGCTTCGGCTTCGTGCTTGCGCCGCTCGATCACGCGCTGCGCGTCGAGCACGCTACCCAGCAAGGCAAGTTTGTAGTTGTGCGCATCGTACATGCGTAGCAGCGAAAGCTCGCGCTGCGCCTCGTCGAGATCGCCGGTGTTGATGGTGTTCTCGACGACATCGCATGCCGGCTTGAAGGCATCGTGCAAACGCTGCTCGGCGGTCGCATTATTCGGATCGAGCTGCAACGCGCTGAAATAGAATTCGTAGACGTTACTGCCAACGGGCGCGACCAGATGCTTGTCGTGATACGCGGTATCAGCCAATCCCAGCATAATGCCCACGTCGCTGCCATCGTTGGCCGTGTGGCCCGCGGGCTTGGCACTTATCGAGGCATGCGCGTACCAGAACCCGCCGCCGGCAATGGCCACAAACGCGGCAAGCGCGACAAAGAGCAGCCCGCGCCGACTCGGTGCGGTGGAAGTTGAAGAAGACATGACACCCGCGCGCTTACATTGGCTTCGAAGGCAGCCGCTCCGGATCGAAGCGACCGCTGCTATCGCGCCAGATTAATCGCACCACATGTCAGCCAAATGACTTAGCCTGTCGAATGTGACAGCGGCATCGCGCGTCAGTGGAAGTCGCCGCCGATAACGTGTCCGTCCTTATCCAGCTGCGGAAAGAAGCGGGTGTTGTCGTAGCGTATTTCCATCGTGCTGATCGTTCCCGGCAGCATCAACAGCACGCCCGGATACATTGCCTTGAACTGCTCTTGCGTAGGATGCGTGGCGATGAAGGCCTCGAAGCCCGGCACGTTGACGACGCCTTTCTTATCGATCCGCGTTCCGTCCGGACGCGTGGCGTGATGGCAACCGGCAAGCGCGACGGCCACGCCAAGGACAGAAAGGGCAAGCAAACGGGTACGCATATCGGCAAGGACTCCGGGGAACAAATTCGAGGGTCGAATGCCGGCAAAACTAGCATGCCGGCGCCACTGCGGTCATCCGCAGCGGCGCCGGCCATTCAATTACCAGCCTAGAAAGCCCTCGCCTTGATAGGGCGCACCATCAGGTTCGGTGAACCAGAACACGCGATTCTGCCGGCCCGGGCAAGCGTTTCCACTGCTGTAAGCAGTCACCACGTCGTTAGCCGCCGAGACACTGGCGCGATAGCAGCCCCCCAGCGAATCGCTGAACGTAAAGTCTTGCTTACTGTTCTGGCCGCTGTGGCTGAGGATCGCGAAGTCGGGGCTGTAAACGATCGAATCGGACCCTTCATGGTGGTTGTGCACGTCAGCCGCATACAGCGGGAAGCCGTCGATGGACAACGCCGTGTGCTCGTCGAAACCTTGGCGGATGTTGGTGAACACCGTCAAATCACCTGTGCTGGCGGTGACGGTCTCGTCGCTCTCCATATACAGCGGATAGCGGAAGCTCTGATGGAATTGACCGGTGACAAACGCACCCGTCTTGCTGGTGCTTTCGCCTTCGACCGACGTGAGCTGCTTGGAGGTCTGGTCGTAGATGGTGGACGTGATGTCGAAGATTTCCGTATTGGCAAAGGACACCGTTTGATCCACCGTCGTATCGACGCGGCCATGCGACGTATTCACATAGCCCTTGATCACGAAGTGACGGCTCAGGTTGGTGGTCACATTGCCCGTGGTGTTGCCGGACGAATCGGTGCTCAGCGTGCTGCCGATAGTCGGCGTGGCCGGCTGATTCGCCAGCGTGTTGCTTATCACCTGGCCGCTCACCCGCGAGGCATGCGGATCTTCATAGACCAGCAAGGATCCGGTGGCCATGAAGTAGTTGTTGACACCCGCCAGCGTCAGCGTCACCTGATGCGGCGAACCATTGCTGAGCAGGCCCGCGAACGGCGTGAGGTCGACGCGATAAGGTACGAAGTTGAGCGTCTGCACACCCGGCGTTGGCTTCCAGATGAACAAGTCGGCGCCGCCGGTGAAGATCCACGGATAAACCGGCGCGACACCGGCCGGCTGGCCGTCGACGCTGATTTCGGCCTCACGGAAATTGCCGCCACCGCACTCGCCGGTCTGGCTCGCGTACTGATCGGGCACACAGGTGTACCAGAACTCATCCGGAGTGCTCTGGCCCTGCGTGAACACATCCAGGTAGGCGTGTTCCACATTGCGCGGCAAGGTCAGCGTCGTCGTCATCGCATTCGCCGATGAATCCAGAAGCACTGTGCTGCCGACCGGATCGCTGCCCAACGGATACACCACATCCGGCACCTTCGCTGCGGGCGCCACGATCGAAGCGGGATAGAACAGCAACCGTGCGCTGCCGTTGATCACGCCGGTATAGGTGCTGTCGACGATATTGCCGATATCAGCCTGACCCTGACCCGCTTTGCGGAACAGCGCGCTGTAATCGGTCAGGTCACGTTCCACATGCCAGCTTGGCGCGAGCGTGGAAGTCGGTTCCTGCGTGGTGCCGAAAAACAGATTGACGCCGCCCAGGAAGATCGTGGCGGTGCGGTCAAATTGAACGCCGGCCGTCACCGAGAAATCGGCCTCCAGCACGACTTTGGACCAATGCGTGCCACAACCGGCCGGCGGCGTGTAGCTGAAAGGCCGCGTATTGAAGTCATCGAACGTATCGTTGCTGAAAAGCTGCACCACACACGGCTTGCCCGGCGGGCGCGGCACGGTGGGATCGGCGACGGTGACATTGGCCGTACCCACTGGACTGCTCGATGGTGCGGCTTCGACAGCACTGGCAAAAAACAACGAGAGCCCGGCAAACGCCAGGCAACGACTGAAATTCCCCTTCGGCAACATGCGCTTATCCCCGCAAATGGTGCCCCCTGTCGGCTCAACCTAGCACGATCCAAAATTTAGAGATGCCAAATTGCTCGACCTAGCAACCGGCGACCGGCGCACGGGCATTCACGCGGCGCGGGTCGCGGTTTCCAGGGCGGTCAGCCAGCGCAGGGCGTGGCCGCGATCGGAGCCGCACATGACCTGCTCCGGTTGCAGGCGGCCGCATACCGCCGGGCGTCGCGGATCGCTGAAAAGGCTGCAGCGGTTGTCATCGGTAAGCTGGATGCAGCGCACACCTGCGGGCTTACCGTTAGGCATGCCCGGAATCGGCGAGCTGATCGACGGCGCGATACAGCACGCTCCACAGCCGGCACGACAGTGCGTCATCACGCACTGCGTGCGCGTAGCGATTGATAAACCGGTTCGGTGTCAGGTCGCTTACCGTGCCATAGCTCGAAGGCATCGGCCGCGGTTTCCAGCAGCATACCCAGGCCGTCGTAGGCGTAACGCGCACCCGCCGTTTGCGCCCAGGCGAGAAAACCGAATGCCGATTTGCCGTAACCAAGGTCGTAACAAAGCGCCCGTGATGCGGCGAGAGAAAAAGGCAGTGCGAGCGATTGTCCCAATGTACCGGCCGATGTGGCGTTGACGATCAGATCGTAGCTACCGATGTTGCCGAGGTCTTCCCAATAGCGCGTGTGCACGCGTGCCGGGTCGCCGATGGCATCGGCCAATGTGTCGGCCGCCTCGGGTGAACGATTGACGATGGTGAGCGTCGTTACGCCAGCGTCGAGCAGCGACCACGCGACACCGCGCGCCGCGCCGCCTGCGCCGAGCATCAAGGCATCATGCCCGCGTAGATCAATACCGTGGCGTTCGGTGAGATCGCGCACCATTCCCGCACCATCGGTGTTGTGCGCGGCGAGACGTCCGTCGGCAAGACGCGTGAGCACATTGGCGGTGCCGACACGCATGGCCGCTTGCGTTCGTTCGTCGGCCAACGCATACGCGGCGGCTTTGTGCGGGAGCGTTACGTTCGCGCCGCGTGCTGCTTCGTCATCAAAAAAGCGCCGCACGGCTTCAGCGAAATCGGCGGGTGTAGCGTCGATGGTTCGATAGTCCAGCGCGATGCCGAATTGCTGCGCGAATGCCTGATGGATCTGCGGCGAAAGACTATGCGCGATGGGATGGCCGAAGACGGCGAATTGGCTGGGACGGGGCATGCGGGGCTCCTGCGGGCTCTCCATTGTACTTGGCCGAAGAAGCTCGGCTTTTTGCTCCTCCCTTTGCGACCGAAGGCAGTCCCTTTTAGGGCAAAGCTAAGGGGAGGCTAGGAGGGGTAAGCGCACTTGCGGGAAAGCTTTGCGTCAAGAGCTGACCCCTCCCCAACCCTCCCCTACTTCGCCCCGAAGGGACTCCCTTCGGTCGCAGGAGAGGGAGTACTAGCGCAATCGCAGTCCGTGAGATAGAGCACCCGCAAGCTTTGTCCGTACCCGATACGGAGTCCGCTCATGCGTAAGCCCCTCATTGATACCGATCGTCGTTGGCGGTTGCTTGCCGCCTCGTTGCTGTGGCTGTTCGGCGGCAGCCTGTTGCTGCTCAGCACCTTGGTGCCTGCGCATACCGCGTTGCTTGGATGGTCGCCGATGTTCTGGCTGCTGTGGGCGCCGCTGGCGGTAACGCTGACGCTGGAACCGAAGTTGCCACGCCAGTTACTTGCGCTGCGCCGCTCGCGCTGTCGCAACGCGACGCATTTGATCTGGAACTAAACGCTTTCCGCTTGGCAGTGGAGCTACGTGTGGCCGGAGCGCCGCACCGAGGGACGTTCACCGGCTTGGCAGGGACAGGTCGCTTGTCGGTGACCGGCGCGATGGATCGCGCATGCGATTCCGGTCTTCTCAAGGATGAGTTGGCCGGAACAGCCCTAGCGCAGCATGCATCAACGCACGCTTACGTCGTGATGCCCAACCGCTTGCGTTCCATGCGGCGCAGGAACTCCTGCATGATGCGTCGGTAAAGATCTTCGCCGAGGTAAGCATCCTCGACGCCGGCGTCGATCGACGGGTTGTCGTTCACCTCGATCACCACGGGCTTATCGCCAACTTGTTTCAGGTCTACACCGTACAGACCATCACCGACGGCGCTGGTGGCCTTCAGCGCAAGCTTGACGACTTCGGCGGGCGCATCGCGCGCCGGAATGGTTTCGAAGCCACCGGATTTCGCCGTGCCTTTCGCGCCGTGGTTGTAAATCTGCCAGTGCCCGCGCGACATGTAGTACTTGCACGCGTACAGCGGTTCGCGATTCAACACGCCCACGCGCCAGTCGAATTCGGTGTAGACGAATTCCTGCGCCAGCAACAGCGCGCTGTGCTGGAACAATTCGCCGGTGGCTTTTTCCAGCTCGTTTTCGCTTTCTACCTTGACCACGCCGCGTGAGAACGAGCCGTCGGGAATTTTCAGCACCAACGGAAAGCCCAGCTTGGTGGCGACTTCCTTCAGGCCTTTGGTGTCGTCGCGATAGAGAATCTCGGTGCGCGGCACGGCGAGCTTGCGCGACACCATCAAGTCGTTGAGGAAGATCTTGTTCGTGCAGCGCAGGATCGAGCTGGGATCGTCCATCACCACCATGCCTTCGCGCTCGGCACGATGCGCGAAGCTATAGGTGTGGTTGTCGCTGGCAGTCGTTTCGCGAATGAACAAGCCGTCGTATTCGGCCAGGCGCTGGTAATCGTTCTTGCCGATCGGATCGACTTCGATGCCCAACTCCTTGCCGGCGGAGATGAAGGACTTCAGCGCCTTCTTGTTCGAGGGCGGCATCGCTTCGTTCGGGTCTACCAGCATGGCGAGGTCGTAGCGATACAAACGCCTTGTGCGAGGCTTGCGCCACAACTTTTTGGAGAAGCGGTCCAGCTCGGCGGCAAAGGCGTCTTCCTGCGCGTCGTCGAGTGTGTGCAGGCCGACCGGTTTGACCGAAGCGATCTGCCACACACGCTCGCGTTCGAACTCCATGCGCAACAGCGGGCAGGGATACATTTCGAACACCTGCCGCGCGAGATCTTGCAGCGCGGGATAGGCGGTCTCGCCGAAATAGACCAGGGTGCCGAAATCGGTGGTGTCACGCCCGCCGGCCGGCAGGAAGTGAGTGAGCTTGGCGTTGAGATCGTCGATGGCCAGGCCATAGAGCGAGCGGCGGCGCAGATCATTGACCGTGCGCACGGAAGGCATCACACGATGCCCGCGCGCTTCGGCCAACAGCGAGACGTAATAACCGGTGCCCAGATACTTGTAGCTGCGGCACAGGTTGATCACATGGGTGCGCTCATCGTCGCCGCCCACCGGTTCGCGCAGGTAGTCCATCGCGGTAACCACGTCGACGGACGGATAGTAAGAGCCCCAATCGGAAGCTTTCTCGACGACGATGACGAGTCGGGTCATGACACCTCAAGTGTGGACCGGCAGGAAAAACGTCGTCGCGTAGGGGAACGAGGCGGCGCAGCGCAAGGCGGCAGTGTCTTGCACCAAGGCGAGGTGCACAAGAGCAGGCACTGAAGCGGGAGTAAACGTCGAGCCTCATAACGGCGGGTATCGCAGCACCGATGACCTTGGCGGGATGCTTTCCCGCTCCCGGTGCACTACAGTGCCGCGCTAATTCGAATCCTATCCATCCGCTTATCCGTGTCCGGACCGCTACCGGCGCGCACGACGAGAGCCCCTGATGACCCCATCGCCAGCCACCGCCGCCGTGCGGGTGCGCCGAGCCGAACTGTCCGATCTCGATGATCTGGTCGCGCTGGAGCAAGCTACTTTCGACCACGACTTGGTAAGCCGCGCTCAATACCGTCGCCATTTGGATAGCGACAGCGCGCGGGTGCTGGTAGCCAGTGCCAACCATCGCCGGTTCCTGGGTACAGCGCTGGTGTTTTTCCGCAAAGGCAGCCGCGTGGCGCGGTTGTATTCGATCGCCAGCCTGCCCGAAGCGCGCGGCAAGGGTGTGGGTACGGCGCTGATCGAAGCGGCCGAGGCCGCGGCGCGCCAGCGTCGTTGCCATGCCCTGCGGCTGGAAGTGCGTACTGACAACGACAGCGCGATTCGGCTCTACGAGCGGTTGGGTTATTACCGCATCGGGGCGATCGAGAAAGGGTTCTACGAAGACGGCACCGACGCCTTCCGTTTCGAGAAGACGCTGGCGTGAAAAAGCCTCTCCGTTCGGGGAGGCCTCGCAACATCGTCGCCGTTAGACACGCGTATCAGCCGCCGAGCGGTTGACCAATGCGTTGCTGGGTCGCGTCGTCTGGACGCGCTACCAAGGCGCCGGTGCGCATCAGATCCACGCTGTAGTGACCGCCGTCGACCAGCGGCAGATAGACACCGCTACCGAAGAGGGTATCCACCCCGGGCACCCAGCTCGGATACTGTTTTTTCAGATTGAGCAGATCGCTTTGGCCGGCTTGGCTGAAATCGATCACGGTGCGCATTGCGTTCATTTCCTGGGCGGCATCGTCGTAGCGGCCGGAAATGCGGTCGAGCCGATATAGCGGCGGCAGGCCGGCCAGCATGGCGGGCAATTTCCACTTCAGCACGATGGCCTCGATCCGGAAGTCATCGCCCGCCAGCATGACCTGACGCGTGTCGCCATCGGGCCAGGTGAGGATAAGTGCCCAGCGCTGTGGCGAAAGAATGCGCGCGTCGATCTGCACCACAGGCGCTTCCTCGCTGAGAAAGCGGTAGCCGCGCAGCGACACCGCCACGCCAGCCAGAAGCAGCCCCAGCGCGGCAAAGACCAGCAGCAACAGCGTGTGTCCGCTCGCGGCAAGGTGGCGGCGATGGTGCAGGTGCTGGCGCGCCGCCATCAGCTGGACGAGCGCGATAAGCAGGATCACCCCGGCCAGGATGGCCAGCAAGGTCGTCGGCAAGCGTAGCAATTCATTCCAGTTCATCGGGTACTCCACACGCCGCAGGTCCCTTGCGGTCAGGTGCGCATGATAACGGCGCGGCAGTGGTCTTCGGGCAGCTTGGCTATACTGCGGTGGTTTCCCGAGGATTTTGCGTCATGCGCCGATCGATCCTTCTGCTGCCGACTTGTCTCGCCTTTATCGCGATCTCCGGCTGCGGCAACAAAGGTCCGCTGTACCTGCCCAAGCCCGCTCCGGCTCTGACTCCGGCACATGCTACGTCGGCGCATGCACCGGCTCCGGCGCATGCCAGCACGGCTGAGGCGCCGGCCAGCTCAAGCAGCGTCGTCACCAAGCCGCTTAGCGGCGAGTAACGGCGCTGGCTGAAGCGATGGCATTGCGCTTTTCCAAGATGCACGGCAGCGGCAACGACTTCGCTGTGATCGACAGTCGCCATGCCGCATTTACGCCCAGCCCTGCGGCCGTCCGCGCGATGGCCGATCGCCATACCGGCATCGGTTTCGACCAATTGCTGAGCGTGGAGCCGGCACGCGATGGCGCCAGCGCCTTCTATTACGGCATCTGGAATGCTGACGGCTCTCCTTCCGGTCAATGCGGCAACGGCGTTCGCTGCGTGGCGGCGTGGTTGCATCGCGCCGGGGCGCTGGCGATCGGCGAGACCGTACCGATTCAAAGTCCGTCCGGGCCGGTGGCGGTGCGTCTCGTTGACGCTCATCGGGTTACCGTGGACATGGGCGAGCCGATTTTCGATCCGCCGCGTATTCCGTTCGACGCGCCGCGGATGGCCGATCGCTACGCACTGGACATCGACGGTCAGGCGCTGGAGATCGGCGCGGTGTCGATGGGCAATCCCCATGCGGTTGTGGTGGCGATGGATCTGGCGGCGCCGGTTCTGGCCCAGCTAGGGCCTGCATTGACCGGACACGCACGTTTTCGCGAAGGTGCCAACGCCGGATTCGTAAAAACATTGAGCCCACGGCACCTCGATCTGCGCGTACATGAACGCGGCGCCGGCTGGACGCAGGCCTGTGGCACCGGGGCCTGCGCCGCCATGGCGGTGTTGCGCCAACGCGGCGAAGTCGAGGCGCAAGTGCAGGTGGATTTGCCTGGCGGCAGTCTGCAAATCGATTGGAACGGTCCCGGCGAGCGCTTGTGGATGACCGGTCCGGCCACGTTTGTCTTCGAAGGTGAATGGCTGGATCCGCAACACAGTGATTGATGCGCGGGCGCGTCCATCGCACACTCGGACCCAGCGGCTCACCGCCTTACATTTTCCGGATCGAGGTTTCGTGCATGACCAACGCCCTGCTCGATGACACGATGAAAGCCAACGATGTAGCGGCATACCTGCGCCTGCATCCGGACTTTCTCAGCAGCTACCCCGAACTGGCCGTGCTGCTGACGATGCCGCGCGAGCAAGGTGCGGTGGCGTCGCTTGCGGCCTATCAGCTGCAGACACTGCGCGACAAAAACGGCGAGCTGGAACGAAAGCTGGGCGACCTGACCGCGATTGCGGCCGAGAACGAGCGCCTGATGCAACGCGTGCACGATCTCAACGTCGCCGTATTGCGCGCCAACACGCCCGCTATCGCTGCACGCAGCGTCGTGGCCAAGCTGTCGGACGATTTCGGAACCGACCAGATCCGTCTGGTGTTGTTCGGCAATATAACGCTGCCGCCGGCGGACTGGCTGATGCACGAACCGGGTGGCCGTGCCGCGATGCCGGAGTTTTCCGATTTCCTGGCTCATCACGAACCGATCTCAGGGCGGCTTTCTGCCGAACGGCTCTATCGTCTGTTCGGTCAGCACGCTCCGGAGATTCGCTCCGCCGCGGTCATGCCGCTGGGCGAATACGGTTTGCTGGCGATCGGCAGTCACGATGCCGATCATTTCCAGCCGGGCATGGGCACGATGTTTTTGAAGATGATCGCCGCAACTATCACCGCCGCGTTGGCGCGCCTGCAGGACGGCGCCTGAGATCACTGTGGATGCCCAAGGCCAGATCGAAGCGTGGCTCGTACGGCTTGCCAACGAACGCAAGGCGTCGCCGCATACGATCGATGGTTATCGTCGGGATCTAGCGAAACTGTCGCGTTACATGCAAGCGCAGCAGATCGCTGCGTTTGACACACTCGAACCTAACCGCATGCGCAGCTTTGTCGCTGCCGAGCATCGTGCAGGACTGTCGCCGAAAAGCCTGCAGCGGCTGCTTTCGTCTTGTCGCAGTCTGTTTCGCCAACTCACTCGCGAAGGTTTGCTCGCGCATGATCCGCTCGCCGGCGTGCGCGGCCCCAAGGTGCATCGCAAGCTGCCGCAAGTTCTGGATGTCGACGAAGCCACAGCGCTGGTGGAAGGCGACAGTAACGACGCGCTCGGCGTGCGCGATCGCGCCATGCTGGAGCTTTTTTATTCCTCTGGCCTGCGCCTTTCCGAGCTGATCGGTTTGCGTTGGTTGGATCTGGATCTCGATGCCGGCGAAGTGCGCGTATTGGGCAAAGGTCGCAAGACGCGCATCGTGCCGGTGGGACGGCATGCCATCGCTGCCTTGCGCGCCTTGGGCGACGCGGAAGGCCGCGAGTCGGAATCACCGGTATTTCGCGGCCGCCACGGCGCGCCGATCAGTCCGCGAACCGTGCAAGCACGCATGAAGACCCTCGCCATGCGTCAAGGTTTCGCCAAGCACGTGCATCCGCATTTGCTGCGCCACACGTTCGCCAGTCACATGCTGGAATCGTCCGGCGATTTGCGCGCGGTGCAGGAGCTGCTCGGCCACGCCGATATCGCAACCACGCAGATCTATACGCATCTGGACTTTCAACATCTGGCCAAGGTGTATGACGCCGCGCATCCGCGCGCGCGGCGCAAAGGGTCGTAGTTGTCGCTGCCGTGGTGTCGTTTTAGCGGCTGTATTGATGCAAACACCGTCGCCCCGGCGAAAGCCGGGGCCTAGTGGCTTGGACGCAAAGACGCTGGGCCCCGGCTTTCGCCGGGGCGACGGGTGTTAGTACTCGAAGCCGATCGCGCCGCCGCGAGCAGCCACCCATCTTGGAATCACGCGTAGCGGCCCCACGTTTTGCAGCTAGGCTTCTTTCGGAGATTTCCATGGAATCGTTCCACGCCACCACCATTATCTCGGTGCGCCGCGATGGTCGCGTCGTGATCGGCGGCGATGGCCAGGTCACGCTGGGCAATACCGTGATGAAGGCCAACGCGCGCAAGATCCGGCGTCTGGGCAAGGGCGACGTGCTCGCCGGTTTCGCCGGTGCCACCGCAGATGCTTTCACGCTGTTCGAGCTGTTTGAGCAGAAACTGGATAAACACGGCGGCAACCTCACCCGCGCCGCGGTCGAAATGGCCAAGGAATGGCGCACCGATCGCCGCCTGGGCCGGCTCGAAGCAATGCTCGCCGTCGCCGACAAAGAAGCTTCGCTGCTGATTTCCGGCAATGGCGACGTGCTGGAGCCCGAGCATGGCCTGATCGCGATCGGCTCTGGCGGCCCCTACGCGCAGTCGGCGGCACTCGCGCTGATGGAAAGCACGGAACTCGATGCACGCGCCATCGTCGAACGGGCATTGAAGATTGCCGGCGACATCTGCATCTACACCAATCACAACACGACGATTGAAGAGCTTTAAGCGCCTGCGCTGCTCATCAAGACACCGTCATCCCGGCGTTCGCCGAGACAACGAAGCAAACAACCCTTTCCGGTGACACCATGTCCGAACTGACCCCTCGCGAAATCGTCAACGAACTCGACCGCTTCATCATCGGCCAGCACGACGCCAAGCGCGCCGTCGCCATCGCGCTGCGCAATCGTTGGCGCCGCATGCAGCTCGAACCGGTGCTACGCGACGAAGTCACGCCGAAAAACATTTTGATGATCGGCCCCACAGGCGTCGGCAAAACCGAGATCGCGCGCCGCCTGGCGTCACTGGCCAATGCGCCCTTCGTCAAGGTGGAAGCGACCAAATTTACCGAGGTCGGCTACGTCGGCAAGGATGTCGAATCGATCGTGCGCGACCTCGCGGACGTGGCGTACAAGCTCACCCGCGAGCAAGCGATGAAACGCGTACGCACGCAGGCGGAAGATCATGCAGAGGATCGCATCCTCGATGCGTTGCTCCCGCGCCGGCAAGCATCGAGCGACTGGAGTCACGATCCGGCACCTGCCACCTCGCTCGAAAGCGATACTCGCCAAAAACTGCGCAAGCAGTTGCGCGAAGGTGCGTTGGACGATCGCGACATCGAGCTCGACGTAAGCATGAACGTAGGCGTGGAAATCATGTCGCCGCCGGGCATGGAGGAAATGGGCCAGCAGTTGCGCCAAATGTTCCAGAATCTTGGCGGTGCAAAGACGCAGAAGCGCAAGTTGGCGATCAAGGCAGCACGTCCGTTACTGATCGAGGAAGAAGCCTCTCGGTTGCTCAACGACGATGAAGTGCGCAGTCAGGCGATGGAAGCGGCCGAACAAAACGGCATCGTCTTCATCGACGAGATCGACAAGATTGCGCAGCGTTCCGAATGGGGTGGCGCGGGCGTGAGTCGCGAAGGCGTGCAGCGCGATCTGCTGCCGCTGGTGGAAGGTTCCACCGTGTCGACCAAGTACGGCCCCATCAAGACCGACCACATGCTGTTCATTGCCTCGGGCGCGTTCTCGCTGGCCAAGCCTTCGGATCTGATTCCGGAGTTGCAGGGGCGCCTGCCGATTCGCGTCGAACTGTCGGCACTCTCGGTGGACGACTTCAAACGCATCTTGCGCGAGCCGCACAACGCGCTGACCAAACAGTATGTCGCCCTGCTCGGAACCGAGGGCGTGACGCTGACCTTCGACGAATCCGGCGTCGACCGGCTTGCCGAGGTGGCGTTCCAGGTCAACGAACGCACCGAGAACATCGGTGCCCGGCGGCTGCATACCGTGATGGAGCGGCTTTTGGAGCGGATCTCCTATGAAGCTGCGGATAAATCCGGCGAAAACTACCTGATTAACGCCGAATATGTCGATAAAAACCTGGGAAGCCTGGTCAAGGACGAAGACCTCAGCCGGTATATCCTCTGACTTCGATCGAAAATATCTAAGCACATGTTTACAAACGATAAAATGATCGACTTGTCAGCACTTAGCACGCTCTAAACAATGGGCCTGGACCCCCTCTGATAAAATATTGACCATGGGTACGATTATTGAATTGAAGACCACCGGCCAGCGTGCGCAGCTCCGCGAAGCGCAACAAAAGCATCAGATGGTGCGGTTATGGCGCGGTGAACTCGAACACGGCAGCTTTTGCGGTTATGTCGGCGGCGTAGGTCGGGAATTCCTGCTGTTGTGGGTGGTCGGCGACGGCGTTACCTACGATGGCATGTATGTCATGCGGCATCGCGACATCAGCGAACTGGATGCTCCAGACAAGCACCATGACTTCATGGAAAAGGCGCTGACGCTGAAACAGATCCTGCCGCGCCCGCCGCGCGGCTTTCCGCTCGACAACATCCGCGACGTCGTGCAAGCGGCCAGTGCGATGGCGCCGGTGATCGGCGTGCATGTGGACAGCGAGGACGAGTCGGAGGTTTGTTATATCGGCCGACTGGTCAGCGTCGAGGAAGACGGTTTCAACATGCAGGAAATCACACCCGATGCGGAGTGGCTGCACGAGGCGTCGTTCTTTGGGTGGGATGAAGTTTCGACGGTGACCATGGAAGACGGTTACGCACAATCCCTGCTCGCGGTAGCCGGCGCGCCGCCGCCGTTGCAGACGGGCGATTCCGGCGTCGGTCGTGCGCACTGATCGCTGGCTGCCCGTGCATCGGATGACATAAAAACCCGCCAAATGGCGGGTTTTTCGTTTCGGCCTCAACGACCGAAAAGATTGCGGCGCGCTTCTTCATCTGTACGCAGGTCGAGCTTGCCTTTGATGGTGTCGGCCAATGCGTAAGCGCGGCGCGTGGCTTCGCGATCGCGAATGTGTTCGAACCAACGCTTGAGATGTGGGAAGTCGTCCAGGTTCATACCTTGATCGGCGTAGGAGACTGTCCAGGGATACGCAGCCATGTCGGCGATGGTGTAGTCCTCGCCGGCAATGAAAGCGCGGCCGTCGAGGCGTTTGTCCAGCACGCCATAAAGGCGGCGCGTCTCGCGCACATAACGATCGATCGCGTAGGGAATCTTTTCCGGCGCATAGCGGTTGAAGTGATGGTTCTGGCCAAGCATCGGTCCCAGGCCGCCCACTTGCCAGAACAACCATTCCATCACCGTCGTGCGCCCGCGCAGGTCCGTAGGCAGGAAACGGCCGGTCTTTTCGGCGAGGTACTGCAAGATGGCGCCCGATTCGAACACGCTGATCGCCGCGCCGCCATCGGATGGCGAGGTATCGATCATCGCCGGCATGCGGTTGTTGGGCGAGATCGCCAGGAACGCCGGTTCGAACTGCTCGCCTTTGCCGATATTCACCGGTTTGACGGTGTAGGGCAGGCCGCTTTCTTCCAGGAACAACGTGATCTTGTGGCCGTTCGGAGTCGGCCAGTAGTGCAACTCAATCATGAGGAAACTCCGGAGTGCAAACCTAAAGCGTCGGGGTGGCGGCCGGACCTTTCAAGGCCGCCGGTGCCCGTCATCCGCCCGCAGGCTTTCTGCCATGGTCGCGGTCTAGGCTTTTTGTTCACGGCCCGTCCGCTGAAGTAAACGGCGCGGCGCTTTCATCGTTTCCAGATTGTCGACCCTCGATAAATGTTTCACCCACGGATCCTGGAGAAATCGCATGAACAAGCTTGCCTCGCGTTTCGCTTTGCTCGCCCTCGCGCTCAGCGCTGCCAGCCTGACTCCGGTTGCTTTTGCCCAGGACAGCAATGCGTCCATGAGCTCTGGCAACACGCCATCGTCAGCACCGCAGCACGCCGCACCCGATCCCCAGAAGCAGGCCGCAAGGCTCGCAAAAAAGCTGGGACTGAATGACGACCAGTCGGCCAAGATCACCGCAATCATGCAAGACCGTCAGCAGCAGTTGACGGCGGCGCGTGGCGACAGTTCGCTTTCGCCGCAGGATCGTCGCACCAAAATGCATTCGATCCAGCAGGACACCGACTCGCAGATCAACGCCGTGCTCACGCCTGATCAGCAGAAGCAATACGCGACCATGAAGCAGAACATGATGAATCGCTGGCAAAACGGACGCGGTGGTTCGGGTTCGCAAGCTGGCTCTAACGGCGGTTCGGATAGCAACGGCAACTGATCGATGCATTCGACACGTACCGGCGCGTTGTCGGTACGTGTCGTTGCCATGAGCTACCGCTCGAACGTCTCTGCCTTTACGCTCTCCGGGTAAACATCGATAAACGCCCTTGCGAGAGCACTCATGACGCGTCTTGTTGTCGTCGGCAGCATCAACATGGATCTGGTTACCGTGGCGCGGCACTTTCCCGCGCCCGGTGAGACCCTGCTCGGCGAACGTTTTCTTTCTGTGCATGGCGGCAAAGGCGGCAACCAGGCCGTCGCGGCGGCGCGCTTGGGCGCCGAGGTGCACATGGTCGGTGCGTTGGGGGACGATGCCTTCGCGCAGGCGTTGTGCGATGCGCTGGCGGCGGAAGGTATCGATCTCGAACACGTGGCGCGCATCGACCACTGCAGCAGCGGTACCGCGGCGATTACCGTTTCCGGCGGCGAAAACCAGATCATCGTTGTGCCGGGCGCCAATGCGCGCTTGACACCGGATCACGTGATGAACGCACAGCAGCTGATCGCGCGTGCCGACGCCGTGCTGGTGCAGATGGAAATTCCGCTCGAAACCGTTGAAGCAACCCTGCGCGTTGCGCACGATCAACATGTGCCCGTGATTCTCAATCCGGCACCGGCGCAGCCGTTACCGACGGAGTGGTTGCAGCTTGCACGCTACATCACACCCAACCAACACGAACTAGCAACGTTGTTGTGCGCCGACCCCTCAGAAGACTTTCGCCGCTTGATGCGCCGAGCCCCTTGCCCCGTGGTGCTGACGCGCGGTGCCGAAGGCGCGTGGTTTCGCGAAGAGGGTGAGCTGCAACATCAGGAAGGCTTCACCGTGGAAGCCGTCGATAGCACCGGCGCGGGCGACACCTTCAATGCCGCACTCGCGGTGTTTTTGCACGAGGGCCTGCCTATCGCCGTGCGCAAGGCCTGCGCCGCTGCGGCGCTATCCGTCACCCGTTTAGGTGCTCGTGGCGGCATGCCGCATCCGGCTGAAGTCGATGCGTTATTGGCTAGGCAACATAGCTGATCACTTGCCGATGCAAAACGAACTGAAGATCGCTCCGAGCAGGTCGTCGCTGCTGTAGGTGCCGGTGATTTCGCCCAATGTATGTTGTGCGTGACGCAGTTCTTCCGCCGCAAGTTCCCCGGCATGCGTGTCGGCTAGTACATCGGCCGTGCGTTGAAGGTGATCGGCTACTTCTTCGAGTGCAAGCACGTGACGGCGACGAGCACTGAAGACTCCTTCACCGCTGCCGGCGCCAGCGAGCTGCTTGAGGTGCTCGCGCAATGCATCGAGGCCGGCGCCGTTTTTGACGGAGAGCCAAAGCCACCATGTGTTTCCACGTTGTTCGACATGCGTATCGATGGCATCGAGATCGATCTTGTTGACGGCAACGATGCGCTCTACGTAAGACGGCAAATCATGCATCCACGCGAGATCGGCCTCTGCATGTTGTGCATCCGTAACCAGCACCACGACATCTGCACGCTCGCGTTCGCCATGCGCGCGGCGCACGCCTTCGCGCTCTACCGGATCATGCGTATCGCGTAGTCCGGCCGTGTCCGCCAGTTCCAGCGTGATGCCATCGAGGCTGATGCTTTCGCGCAGTACATCGCGGGTTGTGCCGGCGATATCGGTGACAATGGCGCGATCGCTGCCCGCCAGTGCGTTGAGCAAGCTCGATTTGCCTGCATTGGGCCGACCAACTATCGCTACGCGCAGACCATCATTGAGTCGCACACCGCGTTGCGCTTCGCGTAGCAGTTCATCGAGTTCCGCCCGCAACCTCGTCAGCTGTTGCGCAATCGTGGGATCGGCTAGAAAGTCGATTTCCTCTTCGGGGAAATCGATCGCCGCTTCGATGTGTACGCGCAGTGCAATCAAGGCTTGCAGCAATGCGTCGACCTTGCGCGAGAACACACCTTCCATCGACTGCAATGCCGCGCGCGCGCCGGCTTGCGATCGCGCTGCGATCAGATCCGCCACGGCTTCCGCTTGTGCGAGATCGAGCTTGCCGTTGAGAAAGGCCCGTTCGGTGAATTCACCGGGCCGTGCAAGGCGTGCGCCGAGTTCACACACACGACGCAACAAGGCATCCAATAAGACGGAACTGCCATGGCTTTGGAGTTCGAGAACGTGCTCGCCCGTGTAAGACGCTGGCGCAGGGAAATACAGCAGCAGGCCGCGATCGATCAATTGCCCGCGCGCATCGCGGAAGGCCGCAAAATGCGCATGACGCGGTGTGGGTGTTCGACCGAGCAGTGCGTGTGCGATCGCCATGACGCGCGGCCCCGAAACGCGCACGATTCCCACACCAGCGGCACCAGGCGCACTGGCGATAGCAGCGATGGTGTCTTCATGCGGTGCGTGAGCGGTCATCGCGTATCAGCATAACCGCGGCGGGCGGCACATGGCCGCCCGCGCGAATATCAGGCAGCGGCCTTGGCGGGCGCCGCGTCGCTGCGGCGCATGACCCACCATTGCTGCAGCAAACGGCATACGCCGTTGACAACGTAGTAGAGCACCAGGCCCGAGGGGAAGAACAGGAAGATCACCGCGAACATCAGCGGCATGAACTTCATCATCTTGGCCTGCGTCGGATCCATGCCGGCCGCGGGCGGCATCAGCCACTGCTGCGCCAGCATCACGATGGTGTAGAGCACGGGCAGCACAAAATACGGATCGGCCGCCGACAGATCGTGGATCCAGCCGAAGAACGGTGCCTGG
This sequence comes from Lysobacterales bacterium, assembly GCA_015655335.1. Lineage (GTDB taxonomy): Bacteria > Pseudomonadota > Gammaproteobacteria > Xanthomonadales > Rhodanobacteraceae > Dyella_B. Next base: position 47,947 of record JAATFF010000125.1, read on the forward strand.
CGCAGCTCCACGCTGTCGCGCAGCACGTAATAGAGGCCATAGAAAATCGGGATGGTGATCAGCAGCGGCAAACAGCCAGCAGCGGGATTCACTTTTTCCTTCTTGTACAGCTCCATCATCGCCTGCTGCATCTTTTGGCGATCGTCACCGTAGCGCTCTTTCAACGCATCCATGCGCGGCTTGAGCTTGCGCATCTTGGATGCCGATTCGAACTGCGCATTGGTGAACTTGAAGGTGACAAGATTGATGAGCAGCACCAGCAGGACAATCGATACGCCCCAATTGTTGGTGAGCTTGTCCAGCTGAGCGAGCACCCAGTGCAGCGGCTCGGCGAAAATCTTGAGCATGCCGTAGTCGATGGTCAGCTCGAGTCCCGGCGCGATGGTTTGCAGCGCATCGGGCAATTTAGGACCGACATACAACTGCGCTGCGCTGCTCGCCTGCTGGCCCGGCGCCACGCTGATCTGCGGGCCGACGCTGCGAATCACGTAACGCGGTGCGGTGCCTTCGTTGTCGACCGTCGCGGAGGAAAAGGTATCGGCTTCCTTCGCCGGCGGAATCCACGCGCCGAGGAAGTACTGCTGCATCATCGCCACCCAGCCGCCAGTGACCTGGCTTTGCAGCGGTTCTTTCTCGAATTTGTCGAAGCCCAGCTTGTTGAATTTCTGCGCGGGGCTATACCAGGCGGCGCCGAAGAAGCCGTACTGCGACTGATCGGACATGCGCTGCAGGAAGTTGCTATACACAGGCACCGGACGATTGACGCGCTGCAGCTGACGATACGCGTTGCCGTCCCACGTTTTGCTGCTGCCGTTGTCGATCTGCTGATCCAGATCGACCACGTAGCTGCCGCGGTGCAGGGTGTAGCGCTTGATCACCTTGACACCGGACGGGTCGGTCCATGTGAGGTCGACGTTCAGCGCATCCTGACCGGATGCAAGCGTGTAACTCGTCTGCGCAGCCTGGAAGACAGTGCGGTGATCAGGCGCAGCGCCATCGGCGCTGACGAGGCCGCTCTGGGCAGCGAAGTAGTCAGTCGCGCCATCGTCGAGCAGGCGAATCGGCGCTGGATCCGGATCTTTCTTGGTGCGCGGCGTCACAGGATAAGCCAGCAGTTCCGAGCGTACGACGCTGCCGCCGCGCGTATCGATGGTCAGGCGCAACACATCGGTCGTAACGGTGATGAGCTGCGCGGCAGTCGTAGCGCTTTCAGTACCTGCGGTACCGATCGCTGGCGCGGCTCCCGGCACGGTGCTGCCACCCGCTGCGGTGGTGGTCGCCGTTGGCGTAGTCGTCGGATGCGGTGCGTAGTCCTGTTCCCAGTTGGTCCATAGCAGGTAAGCCACGGCCATCAGGGCAAACAGAAGGAAGGTGCGCGTTTGATTCATCGCGTAGCGATCCGATATAGGGCACCGCGATGGCGGGCCACGGAAGAAGGAAAAGGGAAGGTCAGCACGCGATTGTGGAGGCGTCGCCGCCGCGCTTCAACGGCGAAAGCTTGCGCCAGAGGGCATCGAGCTCAGCCAGTAGTTCAGGACCGGGTACACCGGCGGCCTGTTCACGAGCCATCACCACGAGGTCCAGCGCGGGAAGCTCGCTGCGAACACGACGAAACGATTCGCGCAGCAGGCGCTTGATACGGTTGCGTTCCACCGCGCGCTTGGAGATCCGTTTGGATACAGCCAGCCCCAGCCGGGCATGGCCCAGCTCATTCTGGCGATAGCGCACAGAAAA
>JAATFF010000025.1 GCA_015655335.1 Lysobacterales bacterium
AAGTGGAGCGGTTGTTCCGACGCTTGAAGGGTTTTCGTCGCGTCTTTTCCCGATTCGATAAGCTGGATATCGTGTTTCTTGGCTTCGTCCATTTTGCGCTCATCGTCGATGGGCTTAGGTGGTAGTGTTAACACGCCCTAGCTAGGGTGTAACCGGCGCAGGGATGTCTAAGTAAAGACATCAGACGGCACGCGCGTTGATGGCGATTTAAAAGTACCCCACTCGCTGGACAGCTATGTTCCGTCCACTGTATGTGATGGTTGTCCCCGTCATCGTAGTTGGTGGCACTGCAGTCGTGCGCGCCCATACCGCTGCCATTCGGACCCCGTTTCGTGCTGGAACCGCAAGCGCAAGTCATCTGGCAGCATGTTCTCTTCAGTCAAGAGAATGACGGGTTGGGTTCAGTCGATCTCGGCTCGACCTCGGGCACGACGAGCCGGATAGGCTTGCGCGGCCAATGGACCTTCGTCAGTGACAGCGGCCAAGTGTGGCAGCCCTATGCGCGTGAATTTCTGGCGCGATTGGGGCGGCCGTGCAACGACCATGTTTGACGTTGATCAGGTGCCACTGCAGGAGGAAGCAACGCGGATGGAGCTGGCCAGTGGCGTCACCGCCAAGATCAATCACAGTCTGAGTCTTTACGCACAGTTTGGTTATCAATTCGCTCTTGGAGGAACTGATGGTGGACGTCGCCAAGGCGTCCAAGGCGATCTCGGACTCCGATACGCCTGGTGATGCCACGGAAGCCAACATCGAGATTATCGAAGAGCGCTTGGGTATGGAGAGGCCGGGCGTCAACGCACTGGAAGAGGGGTGTCACATGAAACCGCCAACACAGAAGTCGCCCTAACGCCGTAATCCCGAAAACAAACGTGCCACCCGAAGGCGGCACGGTCGGACGTCGGCTTCCATGCTGTGAGGGGCCCCTCACGGACGCCAGGACTTTCCAACAATCTCAGTATAAGCACCCTGGTCGAACCACCGGGCAGCCGACGACCGATTGACGATAAAAAAGCCGCCTATGCGGCGGCTTGTCGGGTTAACCAGGAACAGGGGGTGTTCTTGGATCGACGTGGGGTGACCCGACGAGCGTTTTATCGCATACGGGGTGTGAGCGGCGGTTTCACAACTCACCTCACACCTTGGGCCTTCGCAACATGTTGCGGGACTTCATCGCGGTAAGATATGGCCGATATAGCGGAGCGGGCGAGCTTCACCGAGGTTTCACGAGTAAACCCGGATCGTCGCCGCATTTGATCATCTGAGCGTCATGGATTCTTGCACTGGGGAGTAGGGGCGATGCCGGAAGGGCGGGAAATGGGGGCCTGGTGGAAGCACCTTGCTATTGCCGTTGCGTATGGCATGGGCGTCTGGCTAATTGAGCATCTCAATGTCCCACACTTCTTGCTGGTGTGCGGCTTAAACGTCTCCGTGCTGTTGTTGGTTCCCTATCGTTTTTGGCCTGCTATGGCGGTTGCCCAATCGTTGGCGCAACTTCCGGTGGCCATCGCGTGCGCCTCATCCTTCGGCGTTCTGTGGTCGTCGTTGATGTTGGTCCCCGGCCTGTTGTTCATGGGTCCCGTCGTCTACTACTTCAGAGAACGCATCCACTTGTTTGACCGCAAGGGCGATGTGCGCGTTGGGATGCTGCTGCTGTGTTCGTTGGTGGTTGCCGTGGTGCTCATGGGCTTCAATGAAGTGCAGTTCGTCACCATCGTATATCCGGTCGGTGTGCAACCGATGCACTATCACCATCTGGCCGCTCAATGGGTGCTCGGCAATTTCATCGGTGTGTTGACGGTCGTGCCTGCGGTGCTCGCGGTGCGCCAGGCTATCCGCGAACACGGATGGCGTTCGCTGGTGTCCACGGTCATTGAAAGCCGCGCCACGTTTGAAAGCATCACCTTCATCGTCCCCGTTCTTGCCGTGCTGATCTGGGCAGGGTTCGCGGAACCTCACCTTCGGAGTTTGGCCCAGGTGGCCATGTTTGTACCGGTCGTATGGCTCGCGCTGCGCCACGGGTGGCAGGGTGCCGCTCTGGGTGGCACCGCGGCCAGTCTGGCGTTGGTTTGGCTGATGCCAGAGAAATACGATGAGGCGACCATTCAGGCCGAAGTGATTGTCGCATTCGCCATCTGCACGATGCTGCTGCTGGGTGCCCGGATCGAGGCGCTCGACCAACGAGCTGAAAAGGAACGCAAAGAGGTGCGGACCGCACTGGCCCTTGCGCAACGCAACGTGCATCTTGGAGAAATGCAACTGCGCATGACCGCCCAGGCGCTGGAACAGGCGCGTGAAACGGTACGGGCTGGCTACGCGATGATGATGGGGCGCCTTCGCCACTTGCAGCCAGCCTTGGATGACGGAGGCTACCAACGTTTGGCATCGGCCGCCCAAGACCAGCTCTTTGGGATTTCCGAAAGTCTCCACCCCGCGATCTGGCGTGAGCGCGGGCTGCCGGCCGCGCTGCGTGAAGGTGCTGTCGCGCGGATGCTGGATCACGCGGGCATTCGTTACTGGTGCGAACTCAAAGGTCCACTGAGTTACTTGTCTTCGACCGTCCATCTCGCGCTCTATCGCATGGTGTGCGAAGCCCTGGCCGAGGGATGCAGCAAGCGGGACGTGAGCGATGTGTGTGTTCGGATCCGGGGTGGCGACGTAAACGGCCGGCGTTGGGTGGCCGTGAGCATCGTGTTTCGCGCTAACCTCGTTCGTCTGCCGCACGTGAAATGGGACGACATGCTTCCACGTCTTGTGCGCACCACCACGGGCGCCGGGATCAAAGCCATTCAGGATCGCGCCGCAATCTTCGAGGGGTATGCGCGAGAACGTGCTCTGCCCGATGGGAAGCGCATCAGCTGGTTAATGCTCGATCTTTGACGAAAAAGCCCAGCGAAACCGCTGGGCTTTTTGCTTCTGAATCTGCCATTTTTCGTCAGGATCCGTGGCTTCCGCATGCCGCAGGGTCGGTGCAGATGGCTGCGGTTGCAGCGGAGAACTTAGTGGTGCCATCGCTCATCGGTGTCGCGGCCACGGTAGTGGTGCCATCGTTGTAGACGGTGGTCGGAGCGGCCGTCGGCGTCGCATTGCTTGTCGTCGCCGTGGGTTGCTGCGGCGTAGACACGAGCTGTGCAAATTTTCCGATGGGCAGGGTGATGAATTGGCCTCCTGTTGTGCCGATGCTGCCAAGGACATTGCCATTGAGATCGTTGATCTGGATGTATTGAATGCCGCCAAGCACAAAGACATAGGCGTGATAGTTGGGGCTCGCGCTCACGTCCGCGGCATTAGGCCACGCCTGACCTAAACCGGTGGACGGTGCCCCGGCCATCGCCGCTCCGCTGAGGCCCATAACGATCAGTGTGGCGAACAAGGTGCGACGAGTAACGAGCATATGAATCCCCTTTGCGTGGTGGGTGCGGTCTCGCACCAGTGAAGGGTGCAATCTAGCATTCCAATAGCCAAGTTCCGCGTGTAGAAATCGGTAACGGGCAGTGGCGGTTCAGCCGTTCGTGATGACGGCGTGAAGTCGGAAATGCGCGGCTGCTTATGAAATCGAGGCGATGCTTGACCGTGCAAGACCGGCTGGGAAGCATGGCAACGGACTGGCCGGAATCGCCTGTCGCTGTGGCGCTGCGCACGTTGCAGGAAGTCGCGGGCGAAGCGTTGCCGCAGGGTAGCCAAACTGTTCACCGCGCTGCTGCCGAAGTCGCAAGACGAGCTGGTGCGCCTGCTGGCCGTGCGTGTCGCGACTGCAGAGCACCACATGGTGACGCCTCGCCACCAGCCCTGCGCGGAACTGGCGCAGGCTGCGGGGCTGAACATGGCCGCATGGTGGAGGCCGACCGCCGAGGACTATTTTCGCTACATCGCCAAGCCTGCAATTCCGGAAGCCGTGGGGCAGTTCGCCCCGGCGCACGTCACCCGCCTGTCGAAGTTGAAGAAGGGTGACATTGCCAACGAAGCCAAACGGCTGGCAGAGGACACCGGCTGCCAGAGCCCAGCCCCCGCCAGCCGGATCACAACAAGGACGTATCGGCGCGACCTTGTTAAACCCGAAAGGAGAAAACATCATGGTCAACATCGGCACCTTTACTGCAGAGAAAGGCGGCTTCACCGGCACGCTTCGTACCCTGTCGTTCGACGTCAAGATCAAGCTGCTTCCCAACGACAAGGGCGGCAACGAGAACGCCCCGACTTCCGCCTCCAGGCGGCCGGCCACGACATCGGCGCGACGTGGAAGAAGATCAGCGAGGCCATGCGAGAGTATCTGTCTGTGACCCTCGAAGATCCTTTGTTCCCGGCAACGGTCTTTGCCAGCCTCATTGAGAGCGAGGACGGCACGCCCGACCTAATCTGGTCGCGCAGCAAGCCAACAGGCGGCCTGACGGCCGCCCACTGCGCCCCACCCATTGCGGCACCCAGTCAACAGGCGTCCGAGGCAGTTCAGGTCCTGTTTGGCCTGACGCTCATCGCGTTGGCAAACTTTTTCAGCAGTAGTGGGAACATCTGCTGTTCCGCTGCGGGCCAGTCCTGTATCAATTCACTTAGCAGCTTGCACCGAGCGTTGGTGATCGCCGCGACCGCACGGGCACCGGAGCGGGTTATCGCCGCTGCTCGTACATGCATATCCGTATGCGGATGAGCCCGACCAGAATGCCTTGATGACCAAGCTAGGTGCGGAATCCAGCTATCGGGCCAGACGTCCCAACCATACAAATTACGCTTGATTGCTTATTTAGGGCAGGGATGCGTTGGCGCAAGGCGTCAATCGTTCGATCGTTCTTCGTCATCGCAGGCAGCTCCTTTCAGCAATGTTCGTGTCGACGGGTTGAGGTGATGCAAATGGTCAGCGAGGTCGATTCGACCCTCGTACGATGAAGAGCAGCCCCAGGAGACATGCCCATGCCCCCATGAAATAAGCCCACGTCGCCAGATCAGCTCTTGCCGACACGGACGCAGTCGTCAGCAAGGCGGCGGCACCCAGGAGCACGCATCCCATGCCGATCAGCATCAGGTGCTGCGTCCGATATCCAAGAAGCAAAAAGGCCGTGGCGGCGGCCACGTCAAACGTGATGACCACGGTCGTCCAAAGCATGCCCCTCATACTCCCGGGGTAAGTGGATCGCGACACGCATGCGCGACGTGTTTGCGTGAATCGGTCATGGCGAAGGAGCCTTAAAAAGTGAAAAAGAGATCAGGGGCGCACTGATCGCGTGATCTGAAGCAGACCCAACATCAAAGCCAGGGGTGTAGGGGGGCATCCGTTGACCACCGCATCGACCGGTATGACATCGCGGATAGCTCCGCGCGAGGCGTAACTCACGCCGAAGATGCCGCCACACGAAGCGCAGTCTCCGATGGCCAGTACCCACTTGGGATCGGGCATGGCGTCATACGTTTGTCGAAGTGCTTCTTCCATGTTGATCGAGACCGGGCCGGTCACGAGCAGCACATCCGCATGACGCGGGCTAGCCACGAATGCGATGCCGACGCCTTCGAGGTTGTAGTACGGGTTGCTGAGTGCGTTGATCTCCAGCTCGCAGCCATTGCATGAGCCGGCGTCGACATGCCGGATGCGCAACGCTCGCACAAAGACGGACTGCAGTTTTCGCTGCAGATCTGAAAGTGCCTCCGCGGAGGTGCCATGGACCGGTAGCTCTTCGGTAAGAAGGCCGGTGTGTCGAATACGAGCCAGGATATCGAACATGGGATTTATCCGTCGTGGCCGCTGTAAGTGAGATTGAACGATTTATTGATCAGCGGAAAATCCGGCACAATGTTGCCGATGATCGCGTGCTCCAGGAGTGGCCAGTTTTGCCAGGAAGGGTCGTGCACGTGACAACGCCGAATGTCGTGCGGTGCACTCGTCTCAAGGGCGACTAGTACGGGACCTCGCCAGCCCTCAATAAGGCCAAGACCCAGACGCGTAAAATTTAGCGATGGCAAGTCAACCCGTATCGGGCCATCGGGCAATCGTTCGAGCAGCATTCGAATTAGTCTCAACGACTCCATGATTTCGTCGAAGCGCACCTGGACGCGAGCGGCCACATCACCGTCGACGCATAGCGCCCCCACGGGGCGCAGATCGTTGTAGGGCGACCATGGCAGGTCGATGCGTAAATCACGTTGGATGCCGGACGCGCGTGCGACAAGACCGAGTGCCCCATGCGCTTTGGCGAGCGCGGGGGTGAGCTGTCCTGTTTCCCTGAAGCGATCTTGCAAACCGGCATGATTGTCGTACATCACGCGCAAGGCGGACACGTCACGCTCAAGCGCTTCGCTCTCATCCAGCAAGGTGCGAACAAGACGGTGCCCGAGATCCGTTCGGACGCCTCCTGGTACGACGTAGTCCATGAGATAGCGCTGATCGAAGGCTTCTTCGTTGAGGCGCAGCAGACGCTCTTTGAGGATCGAGAATTGCATCAGGCCAAATGCCAGCCCGGCGTCGTTCCCCAATGCTCCCAGATCGCCCAGATGATTGGCGATACGCTCGCGCTCAAGGGCGAGGGCGCGCAAATGGGCGGTGCGCGGTGACACGGTCGCGTCCGTGATCGCTTCCAACGCAGCACAATATGCCCAGGAAAACGCCACGGCACTGTCGCCACTGACACGTGCGGCGAGGCGATGGCCTTCCTGCAGCGTCAACGCCTCGAAACGTTTCGCAACGCCCTTGTGCGTATACCCCAGCTGCTGTTCCAGCCGCAGCACTTTTTCGCCGACGACGGAAAATCGAAAGTGCCCCGGTTCGATGGTGCCCGCATGCACGGGACCGACGCCGATCTCATGCACGCCATCGCCCGTGACCGGTACAAACGGATAGGGTCGCGGATGACTGGGATAGGTGGTCGCTGCGCTCACGTCCCGGCGCAACGGAAAGCAGTGCTCGGGCCACCCACCGTGCTGCAGCCACGGTCGGGTACCGCCGCTATCGGCTTCCAGTCCCAGCAGATCGTACACAGCACGCTGCAGCCGATCCGCGACGGGAAACCATCGATGGAGTGCGGGGTAGACCGTCGTTCCGGCGGGCAGCGCGTGTTGTAGGACAATGACCTTCTTCGATATGAGAAACGCAGCGTAGATGCGAAACAAACCGTTGCGGTCTCGATCGTCCGTACCCCAAAGGGTCAGTAAACACGCACCCGTGTCGTGCAGATGCTGTGCAATAGCTGTCCACTGCGCGTTATCCACCATGACACGCTGTGCTGTGACATTCGAGGGTAACGGGGTGCCTTCGCGTGTTAGGAATTGGTGTGGCATGGGATCATTCCATCAACTGCGCGGCGAGGCGATACCACTCGGCCAACGCTGGCGGAATGTACACACCCAGCATCAGCACGATCCCTAGGTGCACAAATACCGGGACCAAAGCGGGTGAGTGCGGCAACGGTTGTCCGTCGGTGTCACCAAAGACCATCGGTTGCACTCGGCGGAAGATCGCGGCAAAGGCGACCGCCAAGGCGATGAGCAGCAGTGGCGTAGCCCACGGGTGACCGCGCATCGCCGTCGTCAGCACGAGGTACTCGCTCGCGAACA
>JAATFF010000001.1 GCA_015655335.1 Lysobacterales bacterium
CGGCCACATGCAGCACGGCGACAACCATGGCAATCGTGGCGACCTCACACCAGGCAGCGTGCAATGGATGACTGCCGGGCGCGGCATCCTGCATTCGGAAATGCCGCAGCAGGAAAACGGCCTGATGTGGGGTTTCCAGCTATGGGTGAACTTGCCGGCCAAAGACAAGATGACCGAACCGCGCTACCAGGACATCGGTCCTGACCGGATTCCGGTCGTGCATCCGGCCCAAGGAGTGACGGTGAAGGTCATTGCCGGCACGCTGGGTGACGCCAGCGGTCCGGTGGCAGGTATCGTCACCGCGCCGGTTTACCTGGATATCGCCGTGGAAGCGGGTGCCGGGGTGGAAATTCCGCTGCCGGAAGGCCATCACGCCTTTGCTTATGTGTTCGATGGAAGCGATGCCCAAGTAGCTGGAGAGAAGCTGGCGCGCAGCGAACTGGCCGTGCTTTCCAAGGGCGACAGCGTAAGGATCGCCGGCCGCGAAGCCCCCGCCCGTGTGTTGCTGGTAGCCGGCAAACCCTTGCAGGAGCCCGTCGCGCGCTACGGCCCGTTCGTGATGAATACGCCCGAGCAGATCCACGAAGCTATCGCCGACTTCCGCGCCGGCAAGTTCTAAAGCAACCCAAACCCGCGGGTTTTAGCTAAGCCATCGCCCTGCCGATATCCGTATCGACAGGGCGATGCGCGTTTTAGGGGAGCGTCGTGGCACGGACGATGCAACGTTCTGGGCAGCCAACAAAAATTGTTAAACGATTGAATGGCTGAGGGGTTGCGGGGCGTGAAGTTTCGGCGTTAAATAAAGATTAATCTAAACAGGTTCATATGCCTGTAAACTCATGCTTCGTAAAAAATTCAGAAAACATACATAACTGGCTGTTTTAACTGATTATGACCGTCCTAACCATCACTTTGATCATCGCATTCGCCGCCGCTCTGGCCGCGGTTGCGGTGAAACGTGTGCCAACAGGGCAGGTCCACAGCCTCTACCGTCATGGCAAGCCTGTGCGCCTGCTGCAGCCGGGCACGCATGTCGTGCTGCCGCTGCTCGATCGCGTTGGACATCGCATCGACCTCGGCGGTCGCACGCTTCGCTTCGATGCTTCCTTGGCCGAAACGCATCCGATGCACGGCACTGTGTACTGGCAGGTCCTAGAGCCCGAGCGCGCCGACGCCGTGATCGAACAGGCCGACCAACTGATCCGTACCGGTGTGATCGATGCGCTGCACGCCGAAGCGCAAGCCAACCAGGAAGAGCGCCGTGAAGTGGCCGCGCGCCTGAAGTGCAGTATCAATAAGCACCTGCGCGAGCGCGGTGTGATGGTGACCCGCGTGGAGCTGGAAGCCGCGTAATTCACAGGAAAACTGGCCAGGTCGCCCGAAGAAGCACCGGCACAGGGGAAATCCTGAAAGTATCGACCCGCTACGGCGGGTCTTCTTTTATCCGGCGCTGGCGTCCCCGGCATTCGGCCCGGATACTGATCGACTCGCTCATCCACGGAACGCCGATGACCACCCACGTCGCCCTGCAAACCAAGCTCGAACAGGGCATCGATGCGCTCGGCTTGCAGCTGCCTGCCGATGCCACGACGCGCCTGCTCGATTACCTGGCGCTGCTGGAACGCTGGAATGCGGCCTACAACCTCACCGCCATCCGCGATCCAGGCGAGATGGTCACCCGCCACCTGCTCGACGCGCTGGCGATCCTCCCCTATGTGCAGGGCGAAACGCTGGCTGACCTGGGCACCGGTCCCGGTCTTCCCGGCATCCCGCTGGCCATCGCCGCACCCGGCCGCCACGTGTTGCTGGTCGATTCCAACGGCAAAAAGGTGCGTTTTCTGCGCGAAGCAATCCGCGCTTTGAAGTTGGAAGGCGTGCGCGCCGTGCAATCGCGCGTGGAAGAGGTGGAAGGCCAGTTCGACTGCATCACGGCACGTGCCTTCGCCAGTCTGGCCGACATGCTGGGTTGGGGCGGTCACTTGCTGGCGCCTCAGGGGATCTGGCTGGCGATGAAGGGCAAGGCGCCGGAGGAAGAGCTTCCGGGCGTTCCCGCTGCCTTCGAACTCCGCGCCGTTCATACCCTCAACGTGCCTGGTCTGGAGGCGGCGGAGCGTCATCTCGTCGTGCTCAGCCGCCACACCTAGGCAAATGAAAGGTGCGCGGCGCATGGATGCGCCGCCCGTGCTCGGGCACGTAAGTGCTTGAGCGCGGAGACGAGTCCGGACAGGTGCCGGACTCGTCGACTGGAAAAGCCGCCAGGATGGCGGGTTTTCGAGAGTCCTATCAATCACATCCTGCTAATCTAGCCGTCCTTTCGAACACGCACGGTACCGGACGAGACATGGCCCGTATCATCGCTGTCGCCAACCAGAAGGGTGGCGTCGGCAAAACCACGACTGCTGTCAATCTCGCTGCGGCGCTTGCTGCGGCGAAGCGCAAAGTGCTGCTGGTCGATCTCGATCCGCAGGGCAACGCGACGATGGCATCGGGTGTGGACAAGCACGAAGCCACACCCAATGGCTGCGAAGTGCTGCTGGGCGAAGCGGCGATCGAGCAGGCTATCGTCACCACCGATGCGCATTACGACTTGCTGCCCGGCAACGGCGATCTCACCGCCGCCGAACTCAAATTGATGGATGCGCTGGCGCGCGAAAACCGACTCAAGGAACAGCTCGCCAAGATCAGCAGCAAGTACGACACCATCTTGGTCGATTGCCCGCCGACGCTGCATTTGCTGACCGTCAACGCGCTCACTGCCGCGACCAGTCTGCTGATTCCTGTGCAATGCGAATACTTCGCGCTGGAAGGTCTTTCCAGTTTGCTCGACACCGTCAAAGCCGTGCGCCAGCATCTGAATCCGCAGCTGGAAATCGAAGGCTTGCTGCGCACCATGTACGACGTGCGCAATAACCTCGGCAACGAAGTGTCTGCGCAGCTCACCCAGCATTTTGGCGACAAAGTGTTGCGCTCGATCATCCCGCGCAACGTGCGTTTGGCCGAAGCGCCCAGCCACGGTCAGCCGATTCACCTTTACGACCGCAGCTCGCGCGGCGCCATCGCCTACATCGGGCTCGCCGGCGAAATCATTCGCCGCGAACGCGGTTCGCAAGCCGCAGTGGCCGCACTGCACGCGATGCACGGCGACAGTTCCGAGGAATCGTTGGAAGCCTCGGCACATCTGGACCAGGAGTAAGCATGGCAGCCCCGAAGAAACGTGGATTGGGACGCGGGCTTGATGCCTTGCTCGGTGGCGGCGATGCCGGTACGCCATCGGTGATCGAACAGGAAGGCGAGCTGCGCTCGCTGCCGATCCAGCAGATCCAGCCCGGCAAATACCAGCCGCGCCGTCATTGGAACGATGAAGCGCTGGACGAGCTGGCCGCTTCGATCAAGGCACAAGGCTTGATTCAACCGATTGTCGTACGCGCGATCGGCAAGAACAGCTACGAGCTCATAGCTGGCGAACGCCGCTGGCGCGCGGCGCAACGCGCACAAATGAGCGAAATTCCGGCCCTCGTGAAGGACGTTCCCGAAATCGCCGTACCGGCGATGGCGCTGATCGAAAACATCCAGCGCCAGGACCTCACCCCGCTGGAAGAAGCCGATGCCATCAAGCGCCTGATCGATGACTTCGACCTCACCCATCAGCAAGCCGCCGACGCGGTGGGTCGCTCGCGCGCCGCCGTGTCCAACATGCTGCGCCTGATCGACCTGCCGGCCTCCATCAAGCGCCTGCTCGACGACGGCAAGCTGGAAATGGGCCACGCCCGTTGCCTGATCACCTTGCCCGAGCGTGACGCGGAAGCGTTGGCGCTGGAAGCGGCGCGCAATAACTGGAGCGTGCGCGAACTCGAAGACGCCGCGCGCAAAGCGCAGACCGCGCCCAAGGGCAAGGCCAAGAGCGCGCCCGCACGCGATCCCAATATCGACGCGCTGGAACGCGAACTGGCCGAACGTTTCGCCACCAAGGTGGAAGTCGCGCATGGCCGCGGCGGTCGCGGCAAGCTCGTGATCCACTACCACAGCAATGATGAGTTGGAAGGGATTTTGGGCAAGATGCGCTAACGCGCTCTTGCTCGTGATCCCGGCCTTCGCCGGGATGATGAGCAAAAGACGGTCGTTCAAATTCTTGTCTTTACACGCAGCTAGAATCCTCCGCCACACCGCTTTTGCAAGACTCAAGGCCCTACTCATGCCGCAACTTTCCGTCGTTGTGCCCGTCTTCAACGAACGCGACAACATTCCACCGTTGCTCGCCGAAATCGCCGCGGCACTGCGCGGCAAGATCGAGTTCGAGATCATCTACATCGATGACGATTCGAGCGACGACAGCCGTGCGGTATTGAACGCACAAAAAGCCAGCTACCCGGAATTGCGCGTACTGCATCACGTCAGTCGCAGCGGACAGAGCACAGCCGTGTGGAACGGCGTGCGTGCGGCGCGTGCGCCGTGGATCGCCACGCTGGATGGCGACGGCCAGAACGATCCGGCCGATATTCCGAAACTGCTTGCCGCGCGCGATACCGCCGATGCGGAGATCAAACTCTTCGCCGGCTGGCGCACCACGCGTCGCGACAGCTTCAACAAACGCATTTCGTCCAAGATCGCCAACGCGGTGCGTTCGCGCATGCTGCGCGACAACACACCGGATACGGGCTGCGGCCTGAAACTGTTCGAGCGCGACGTATTCCTGCGGCTGCCGTATTTCGATCACATGCATCGCTATCTGCCGGCCCTGGTCAAGCGCGCGGGATACCGCAGCCAGAGCGTGCCGGTTGGACATCGTCCGCGCACCGCCGGCACCTCCAAGTACGGCATGCTCGATCGCCTGTGGGTCGGTGTGGCCGATTTGCGCGGCGTGGCGTGGCTGATGCGTCGCGCCAAGGTGACTCGGGTCGAGGAACTCTGAGCGGCATCACGCCGGCTATATGGCTCCGGCGTATGCTTGACGGTCGTGGTCCCTCAAGGAGGGAGGCCGTTTGTGAGTATCGCCGTCAAACGCATCTACGAACCTGCGAGCAAGGCAGACGGTTATCGTGTGCTGGTCGATCGCATTTGGCCACGCGGCCTGAAGAAAGAAGATGCCGCGCTCGACGTCTGGGCGAAGGAGCTGGCGCCCACCACCGCCTTGCGTAAATGGTTCGGGCACGATCCCGCGCGCTGGGAGGGTTTTCGCCACCGCTATGCAGGCGAACTGGATCTGCGAGTTGCGTTCTGGCGACCGCTGTTGGTGCAGGCGGAGCGACATCGCGTCACGCTGCTGTATGGCGCGCGCGACGAAGAACACAATCAAGCGGTGGCGCTGAAGATGTATCTCGATAACTGGATCAAAGCAAACGGATTGAGCTAACGCGGTCCCGGATGCCAGGATTCCAATGCAGCGCGCATGCGCTCGCGTCCCAGTTCGATCAATTCACGCGCGCGATAAAATTCGTAGGCACTCGAAACATTGCGAGCCAGTTGCACCAGCAGATCCGGCTGATACGCAGCAAGGCGCAAACGCGAGAGATTGGCCTGCATCAAATCCATGGACGTACCGAGCAACTCCAGCGCACCGGGTTCGTGATTCTTTGTATCGGCGCGCTTCGTATCGCCGTTGCCGGGAAGCAGCCGCCCCAGCAACCGGCCGATGCCGCGTTTGGCTTGGGTTTCGCCGGCGGAAATTTCCATCGGTAAATTGGCTTCCGCAGGCCCGTCGATACTGACGGCAATGACGTAATCGGCACGATCGCGGATCAACGGCGTCACCGGCACGGGATTGAGCAACGCGCCGTCCACCAGCAATCGCCCGTTGATGTTATGCGGCCGGAAAAGCGTAGGGATCGCAATCGATGCGCGAATCGCATCGAACAGCGAACCGCGCGTCAACCACACTTCGCGTTCGCGTTCGATATCCGTGGCGACGGCGGTGAACGCGATCGGCAAATCTTCGATGCTGGTATCGCCGAACAAATCGAGCATCGTCCCGATGATCTTTTCGCCCTTGATGAAGCCGCCGCCGGCGAACGAAAACGACCAGTCCACCAGCTTCAGCACATCGAACTTGTCCAGCGAACAAACCCAGTCGCGGTAGACATCGAGCTTGCCCATTGCGTACATACCACCGATCAATGCGCCCATCGAGCAACCGGCGATGGCAATAATCTGAAAACCTTGCGCTTCCAGTTCTTCGATGGCGCCAATATGCGCGAGTCCCTTCGCGCCGCCGGCGCCAAGCGCCAACGCTACGGTGGGCTTGCGGGAATTTTCCGTCGCGGCGACGACGTTGACGTTGCGGGCGGTGTCAGTCATCCCTGACATGGTAGCGCGGGAGCCTGCGCGATGGAGAATTACTGATACCCGCCCAGCGCCAGCTGCAGCATGATCTTCATTTCCTCGCGCAGCGGCAGCGGGGCCACGATCTCCGCATCGGGGCCGTACTTGAGCACGTCCATCAGCAGTTCGCGCGAGTTGGAATAGGGCAACTGCAGTTCGTAGCGCCCATCGGAGAGCCAGCTACCCTTCTGCTGCGAATGCCAATGTTCATCGGCCACCCAGCGCGCGGCGTGCGCGGAAAAGCGAATCGTGGCCCAGGCCTTGGGCTTGCCGGCAAAGATGCCGTAACTGGAAGCGAGCAGATCGTTAAGATCGTTTTCCGCCACGTCGATAGCCGCTGCTTCCGACGTGTGCGGCTCGGTGATGCGATCCACCGCGAAACTGCGCAGCGCCTCGCGGTCGTGATCCCACGCATCGAGGTACCAGTTGTCGCGATAGTGCGTCAGACGCTGCGGCGACACGGTGCGCCGGTTTTCGCTGTTGGTGGTGCGTGCGCGATACAAGAAACGCAGCTGGCGGCGATCCAGCACTGCGCCGGCGGTGATGCGAAAAGCCTGCTGGTCGAGTTTGCGCTCGCCCCACGGAATCACGCGGATGCGCTCGACCGGCAGCGCTTTGCCGCTGGCGCGATCGGACAGCAGATGTTCGATGCGTGCCTTGAACGGCGCGAGTGCTCCGGCCAGCACGCCGGGGCCGCTGCGCCCAATCAATTCGTTCAACGCCAGCAGCGCAGCCAGTTCGTCCGAGGTGAGCCACAGGCCCGGGAGTTCGAAGCGTTGGCCTTCGGCCGCTTCGTAACGGAAGGCCGCGTGTTCGCCGCCGGCGCTCTCGATCGGCGCTCCCAGCGCATCGCGCAGAAAGGCGATATCGCGATACAGCGTGGCGCGCGAGCACTCAAGCTCGTCCATCAGTCTGGGCAGCGGCACCGGGTAGTGGGCCGATTTCAGCAGACGGTGCAGGGTAAGAATGCGCTCGTAGCGATCCATGTCGACGTTTGGCAATGAGATTTGTGTAGCATGAGCATGCTACGTGACGCCCGCAAGCGTGCGTGCGGACTTTCCCCGGTCCCATGGATATAACCCCAAATCCATCGCAATCGGTTAGTGGCGACTTGGAGACCCCGCAAATAGGGGCCGCGCCCATGATTTTTGAGGTCCTTGCCCTTTGCGGGTATGGACTTTGGATGCTGCTGAGCCTGGCGTTGGCGCTGGGGATCTACAGCACCGGTCGCGGCGAAGCCTTGGTACCGCTGGCCTTGGGCTGTTTATTCGTCAGCGCCGGCCTGCTGACCGCTTGTTTGCGCCTGCCCGTGATGCCCGAATGGCACGGCTGGCGCATCGGCAAAGCGCAACGGCCCACGCGTGAGGCGCTGCTGGCGCTCGCCACTTATCTGCCCATGCTCGCCCTGGCCGGTCTGGCGCGCGGCAGCGAGGCCTTTTGGGCCACCCGCCTGGTCAGCATCGCGCTCATGATTTGCAGCTTGTCGTGCCTAGTCAGCACGGCTTACGGATACCGCGCCCGCCGCGCGACCACCCAGGTCGGCGCGGCCATGCAGCTTCCGCTGAGCCGGGTCCTGTCGGCGTCCTACGGGGGCGGCCTGTGGTTGTGGGTATGCGTGATCTTCCAAGCCAACCTCACGGGCGCGGATGTTGAGCCTTGGCCATGGGCGATCGGCTTGTTGCTGTTGGCGTTGCTGTTGGGTCTGGCCGATGGCTTGGGCTGGCAGCAATCGCTACGTGAGCCAAGCCCCAGCGAACGTCGGCGACATGCCAACGATCTACTATCGCGGCGATTTCTGGCCGCCATACTTATTTGCGCGGTGCCGTGCATGAGCTTGCTGGTGGTGCCGATCATCGCCGAGGGACGCTGGCTGGCGCTTTGCGCCGCTGCGGCCTACGTGGTGGGCAAAAGCATGGAGCTTCGCCTCTACGACGTAGCCCTTATCCGATCGACGGAAGCGGATCCCTACTTGCCGCCAGGCCGAACCTGACCGCAAGCCGTTCATATTCACCGGGTATTCAAGCCCTGACGCTAAAGTGACCCGCTCAACGGCTTCTTAACAATAGGACTCCCCCAGCGATGAAAAAGATCCTGATGACCGGTCTGGCGTTTGCCACCCTGGCCACATTCGCTGCCCAGGCGCAGGACACCAACACCGGCACCCAGACGAATTCCACCAATTGGACGGGTTCGGGCGAACTGGGTTTTGCCTCGACGACGGGTAATTCACGTTCGCAAAACCTGAACGCCAAGCTGAATCTGAGCCAGGAAACCGACCAGTGGAAGAACACGTTCTTCTTCGACGCCCTGCGCTCCAAAGGTCAGGTGACCGTAGTCAACGGCGCTGGCGCGACGATCAAGCAATACGACACCACGGCTAATCGCTACGACGGTGGCGCTTCGATCGGCTACAAGCTCGATCCGCGCAGCTACATCGTGACCGCCGCGCGTTACGACCACGACGACTTCGGCGCCAACCTTTGGCAAGGCACCGTGTCGGTCGGCTACGGCTACATTGCGCTGAAGAACGACCGCACGCAGCTCTCTTTCGAAATCGGTCCCGGTTACACCGAATACCAGCCGGCGCCGGGCACCATCACCGTCAACGGCGTGGCAGTGCCGTACACCTCATCGCGTCAGAGCGAAGTCGTGGCGCGTGGCTTGGTGAACTACAAGTACCGCCTCACCGACAACACGGCGTTCGAAGATACCTTCCTGACGGAAGCGGGCAGCAAGAACACCTACATGCAGAACGACGCCGGTCTTTCCGTCAGCATGACCAAGAAGCTGTCGATCAAGGTGGGTTTCCAGGTGCGTCACAACACCGAAGTGCTACCGGGTATCCGCAAGTCCGATACGCTGGCGACCACCAACATCGTTTACAACATCTGATCGGGCGCCATCGCCTTATCGCAAGCCAAACCCCTCCGTGCGAACGGAGGGGGTTTTTTGTGCGTGTGCGTCACGTGGTCAGGAAGGCTGCGGCACCTTGCGCCAACAATGCCTGGGCCACGTCGTTGCCCAGCTTCACGGCGTCGTCGCCCGTACCGGCCGCCTCGGCCACCACCAACCGGCCGCTGGATACTTCGCCCACCATGCCGCGCAGATGCAAGCCGCGTTCGGTGACCGTGCACCACGCACCTACCGGCACGGTGCAACTGCCACCGAGTACATGATTCATCGCGCGCTCGGCCGTCACGGCTAGCCGCGTATCGGCATCGTCCAGCACAGCCAGCGCTTCGAGTACGGAAGGCTGATCGATGTGCGCTTCGATGGCGATGGCCGCTTGTCCAGGCGCAGGCAACCACGTCGGCGCGGCGAGCCGGGAGCGAATACGGTTGTGTAATCCGAGGCGCTCCAGTCCCGCGCAAGCGAGCACGATGGCCTCGTAATGGCCCGCGTCGAGCTTTTGCAGTCGCGTACCGACGTTACCGCGCAGATCGAGCAGCTCCAGATCCGGCCGCACGGCACGCAGCTGGGCTTGGCGACGCAGCGACGACGTGCCCACGCGCGCGCCGTGGGGCAACGCAGCCAGATTGGCGTAGTCGTTGCTGACAAACGCATCGGCGGCATCCGCGCGTGGCAGGATCGCGGGCAGCGTAAAACCCGGCTCCAACGACGCAGGCACATCCTTCAGCGAGTGCACGGCGAGGTCGGCACGACCTTCCAGCATCGCCACTTCGAGTTCCTTGAGGAAGAGACCTTTGCCGCCAATGGTCGCCAGCGGCTTATCGAGGATCTCGTCGCCTCGCGTGGACAGCGGCACCAGCTCCACGCGCAAGTCCGGATGTGCAATGCGCAGCAATCCGGCCACGTGTTCGGCTTGCCACAGCGCAAGTGCGCTCTTGCGGGTGGCGATGCGCAGGGTGGCAGGGGTCATGACAGCTCCGGGGACGGCGATAACGACCATTGTCGCGCACCCGTCACCCCATGCGTAGCAGCTTGCGCAACGTAGGCAAATTGCGACGGCTTACTTCAGGACTGAATTCGGTGCCCGCCAGCCGCGCCAGCACGCGGCCGTCGGCGAGGGTTTTCAGACCGATCAATCGATGCGAGGGGACCAGGCAGTTGCGGTGCAGGCGAATCAGCTGATCGGGATAGGTTTCTTCCAGCTGACGCAATGAATCGTCCAGCAACAGCTGATCGCCGCCGCGATGTGCGATCACGTATTTTTCTTCCGCGATCAGGCAGATCACTTCATCCAACGCCATTCGCACGGGTTCGCCGCGCACGCGCGCGTGCAACCAGCCACCTCGTTCGCGAGGATGCGCATCGAGCCGTTGCTGCACGCGCTTGAGCGCATCGCGCAGACGTTCAAGCCGCACCGGCTTGAGCAGATAATCGACGGCGCCCAGATCGAACGCATGCACGGCATGCGCTTCGTAAGCCGTACAGAACACGATTTGCGGACGCGCACGATTCGCAAGCCGCGCGGCCAATGCCTTGCCATCCATGCCGGGCATGTTGATATCGAGCAGCAACAAATCAGGCTGCGTGGTCGTCAATACATTCATGGCCGCTTCGCCATCGCCCACGCTGCCGACGACTTCGGCGCCTTCGCACTCGCTCAACAGCGCGGACAGTCGCGTCCGCGCCAGCGGTTCGTCATCGACGATCAGCACGCGCATGGCGAACCTCAAAAGGCAAGCGTAGCCTCACCACAAAACGATCTCCCTGCGGGCCCGCCTCGACGACCGCGCGCGGGCCATAGAGATACGCGACGCGTTGGCGCACATTATTCAAACCATGCCCGCTACCGCTCGTCGGCGGACCTTCGGCGAGCGGATTGCTGATCTCGATCAGCAGTATGTTGGCTTCGTGCGTGCCGCGCAAAACCACCTCGCCACCTTCGCGCAGCGGTTGTATGCCGTGACGCACCGCGTTCTCGACCAAGGGCTGCAGCAACAAAACGGGCAGTGCGGCTTCCAGCGGCAGGTCATCGAGTTCGCGGCGCACGCGCAATCGTTCGCCAAGGCGCAATTGTTCGATGGCCAGGTAGCGATCTACCAGCTGCAGTTCCTCGCCGAGCGTGCCGCTGTGCGCGTCGCTTTGTCCCAGCGCGGCACGGAACAATTCGGAAAGATTCTCCACCGTGCGCTCGGCCGCTACCGGATCCACACGCACCAGCGCCGCCACCGTATTCATGCTGTTGAACAAGAAATGCGGGCGTATGCGCGCCTGTAGAGCTTCCACTTGCGCGTGAGCGACTGCGGCCAGGCGTGCCTGCCATTCGGCCAAGATGTAGAAGTAACGCAGCATCGCGGCACCGAGCAATGCGGCGATCAATCCGTTGTCGCGCACAAAGACGGTCTGTCCCGAAAGGATCAGCCGCATCTCCAGCAATCGATCCATCCACTGTGCCAGCACGCTGCCAACGGTGACGATCAACACCATCACCAGCCAGACGCCGGCATACGGCAGTAAACCCGGCAAGCGAAGCAGCCATGGCCGCAGCTTGCACAACGCGACCGCAATCACCATCGCCAACCATTCGACGAACAACATGCCGACGCTATAGCCGCGCCAGCCGCGACTGCTTTCCGGTGCCAGCCACGCCAGCGTGACGCAAAGCGCGCCAACCACCAGCAACGCCGAGATGGCGGGCAAGTCGCAAAAGTCCGGCAAGGGACTATGCGGTTGCGGGGATGCCTTGATGAGGGGATCGCGCATGGGGGCAGTATGCCCGCACCCGTGGCGGCTTTCAGCGCAATCGTTCGCCGATCCACTGCCGCAGGTCGACGATTTCTTCGGGACACACCGAATGCGGCATGGGATAGGTATGCCAAGCCACCGTATAGCCGAGTGCCTCCAGCACGGCGCGCGAATCGAGCCCGCGCTGCAGGATCACTACCGGATCGAGCGTGCCATGACCCCAGAAAATCGGCACGGCGTCATTGGCGGCGCTGCGCTCGCCGGCAAGTGTGTCGGCCATCGGCAAGTAGGTGGAAAGCGCGATGATGCCGGCCAGCTTTTGCGGATGACGCAAACCCGCCGCCAAGGCAATGGCGCCGCCCTGCGAAAAACCCGCCAGCAGGATGCGTTCGCTGGGAACGCCGCGTTCCTGTTCGCGCGCAATCAAAGCCTCAACCTGCGCGATGGACTGACGTATGCCTGCTTCGTCCTGCCGCGCGACCAGATCAAAACCGTAAATGTCGTACCAAGCCCGCATCGGCATACCGCCGTTCACCGTGACCGGACGCACTGGCGCGTGCGGAAACACAAAACGCAGTGCCTGCCATTGCGGTGACACCAGCTCAGGCACGATCGGCGCGAAGTCGTTGCCATCGGCGCCCAGGCCATGCAGCCAGATGACGCTATAGGTGGGATGCGCGGCGGTTTCGTTTTCGACAGTGGGAAGCAGGTTCATGGGATATCAACAGAGGGAACCGGAGCGGCATCGTAACAGCCGTCTGGTTCGACTGTTTCTACCGCCGGCTTTCGGTCTGCCGCGGATGGTATGGCCCTCTGGAACCACGCCGTGATTTTCGCGATGCGCACCCGCTACTTCGTCCGCCAACCCGGTTCCTGCGCAGAGAACGTCAGCATGATCGCCGCACGCAGGAACGAGTGCATATGCAAAGCTCCGTCGAGGGAAACCGCACGAACATTCGGCCGGTCGCCGACCCTAACCCGCGAGCCATGCGCCGCGAAACGGGACCCTTGGCGCTTGCCTGCCACCGCCGCTTGGCTATGCTGGCGAATTTCGACCAGGGAGAATTCCATGCGCCGACTGCTGCTCGCCGGCCTCGCAGCCCTTGCCGTACTGCCCGTTGCGGCAGCTACCGAACCCACTTCAGCGCCGCTGGATCTGGAAACCATCATGGCCAATCCGGACTGGGTGGGGCACGCGGTGGAGAGTCCCTATTGGAGCGCGGATGGGCGCAACCTCTACTACAGCCTCAAGCGCGATGGCAGCCCGGTACACGATTTGTACCGCGTCGATCCCGCCAGCGGCCAGAGCACCAAGCTCGACGCCGCAGCGATGGCGCAAGCGGAAGGTCCTGCGGTGTACGACCGCGCGCACCAGCATGCCGCGTACATCCTGCATGGCGATGTATTTCTGGTGGAACTTGGCAGCGGCCGCCGCGTGCAGGTCACGCGCAGCGCGCAGCCCGAATCGGCCCCGCAGTTCTCGGCAGACGGTCGCGCACTGCAGTACCGCGAAAGCAACAACTGGTACAGCTATGACCTGGCGAGCGGCGTCACCAGCCCCGCGGCGATCCTGAAATTCACCGACGATCCGCAGGCCAAGAAACCCGACGAGCTGGGTCAACAACAGCTCGACCTGTTCAAGGAGCTGCGCGAAAACAAAGCCGACAAGGATGCACTGCACGCCAATCAGCAAGACCTCGCGGCAGCGGATGCCACGCGCGCGCCGCAGCCGTTCTATCTCGGCGACAAGATCCAGCCGATGGATACGGAGCTGTCGCCGAACGGTCGCTGGATGCTGGTGGTCACGCAGCCTGCGCATCACGACGACGGCAAGGCGCCCGTCGTCATTCATTACGTCAACGAATCGGGTTACACAGAAACGGAAGACGCGCGCACCTACGTCGGCCGCAACGATCCTGCGCCGCAGTCGTTGTTGTTGCTTGATCTGGCTACACACAAGCAATACGACATCGCCACCGACAACTTGCCCGGCATCAAGGACGACCCGCTCAAG
>JAATFF010000140.1 GCA_015655335.1 Lysobacterales bacterium
CGATGCCGACAAGGGCGCGAGCTTGACCGAAGGTGCCTGGGCGACGTATCGCAGGGCGGAGTTGGCCAAGGTTCCGGTGTCCGATCGCATCGTATTCGCGCCCCCGCATCCGAAATACACCGTGACGGTGTTTACCGACGTCACGTGTCCGTATTGCCGCGTGCTGCACAGTCAGATTGCGGCGATCAATAAAGAAGGCATCGCTGTGCAATATCTCGCGTGGCCACGGGCGGGGGTCGTCGGCGACGATGGCAAGCCCACATCCACGTACAACGAGATGGTGTCGATCTGGTGCGCCGCTGATCGCAATGATGCGTTCACCGAAGCCAAGGCGGGCCACGATCCGAAGCCGGTGTCCTGCAAGAATCCGGTGAAAGACCAGTTCGATCTGGGCCTCAAACTCGGCGTTACCGGCACGCCGGCGGTCTACACGGAAGACGGTACCTTGATCGGTGGTTATCTTGCGCCTGCGGAAATGTTGCAAGCGGTGCAGGAGCACTCCACGACGGGCGGTTGATCCATCGACACGCTCTGAGCGCGTGCTCAGAATTGCCCTGATTCAGCCTCGTTCGGGCTTGCACAGGGATGTGTCATGCGGGAATTCATGCGGAAACCTGCGTCATCGGTAGGTGTGCTTCGCGCCTTGCCGTTTCTGATTGCGCTTATCGTCAATCCGGCGTATTCGACAGCAGCGACGCCGTCGCCGGTGATGTTGGCGAATGTCTATCACTCGGGCGTTGCGCTCAACGATTACTGGGTCAGCGAAAAATACGACGGCGTGCGCGGTTATTGGGACGGCGAAAAGCTCCTTACGCGCAGCGGTACGGTGATCCACCCACCCGCGTGGTTCACCGCGCATTGGCCAAAAACACCGATGGATGGCGAGCTTTGGGCCGGGCGCGGTCAATTCGATGTTGCATCGGCCACCATTCGCCAACAGCCTGCCGACGATGAGGCGTGGCACCGCATCCACTACATGGTGTTCGATGTGCCGGGACAGCCCGGTTCGTTTGACGAGCGCCTTCCCGCGCTCAATCGACTCATCGCACAGCTCGACGTTCCGTGGGTGCAGGCTGTACGACAATACAAAGTCGCCAGCGAACTCGAATTGAAGAAACAACTGGATTTGGTAGTGCAGGGCGGCGGCGAAGGCCTCGTGTTGCATCGTGGCGCATCGCTCTATCACGCCGGTCGCAACGACGACATGCTCAAATTCAAGCCCTTCGAAGACGCCGAAGCTCGCGTCGTCGGGCACACGCCGGGCAAAGGAAAATACGCTGGCATGATGGGTGCGCTGGTGATGGAGATGCCCGACGGCACGCGTTTCCGTATCGGCACGGGCTTTACCGACGAGGATCGCCGCAACCCGCCACCGGTGGGCAGCCTGGTGACGTATCGGTATCAGGGCATGACATCCGCCGGCAAGCCGCGCTTCGCTCGCTTTATGCGCGTTCGCGACGAGTTATAGGTGCCCGGAGGTCCGTCCGGCCCGTTGAAAAGGCAGGCGGCGGCCGGTTCGGTGCCTACGCGCAGATATTGGCCGGCCTCTAAGGTACAATAGGCCGCTCCACCGCTTAGCGCCTTTTCCCCGCATGATCGCACTCGACGGGCAGAGCGCCCTCTCGCCTTTTCGCCTGGAACGTCTCAATGCCCGCCTGGATGCCCTGCATCGTGGTGCGCGGGTGCAGGCGTGCTGGTTCGTCTATTTCATCGATGCCGCGGTCGCGCCCGAGGGAGAGCAGCGCAAGCATCTGCTCGAAGCCCTGGAAGCCAAGGACAGCAAGCCCGAAGCGGCTTCGCTATGGGTTGTGCCACGCTTGGGCACGATCTCACCGTGGTCCAGTAAAGCGACGGACATCTTGCATGGCGCGGGTTTCGACGTGCGTCGCGTCGAGCGCGGCACCGCTTGGCTGGTGAGTGGATTGCCCGCTGCGGGCCATGAGCGCTCCAACGACGTGCTCGCCGTATTGCACGATGCGATGACGCAGTCGGTGCTCGTCAGTCTCGATCAGGCGCAGGGATTGTTCCTTGCCGGTCAGCCTGGCGATCTGGTGTACATCGCGCTGGGCAACGATCCGCGTGCGGCCTTGACCAAGGCGAATGCCGAGCTGGGCCTGGCGTTGGCCGAAGACGAAATCGACTACCTCGCCGAGCGCTACGCCGAACTGGGACGCGATCCCACCGACGCCGAACTCTTCATGTTCGCCCAGGCGAACTCCGAGCACTGCCGCCACAAAGTGTTCAACGCCAGCTGGACGCTGGATGGCGAAGCGCAGGACAAGAGCCTGTTCGGGATGATCAAGAACACGCACCAACATTCGCCCGCACACACGCTGTCCGCATACAAGGACAACGCGGCGGTGATCGAGGGCAGCGGCGGCAAGCGCTTCACGAGCGGTTCGGACGGTGTCTGGCGCTCCAACGAAGAGCGCATCGACTACGCCATCAAAGTCGAAACGCATAACCATCCCACCGCCATCGCCCCATGGCCCGGTGCAGCCACCGGCGCTGGCGGCGAAATCCGCGATGAAGGTGCCACCGGCCGCGGCGCCAAACCGAAGGCAGGTCTGACCGGCTTCTCGGTCTCGGACCTACGCATTCCAGGCCATCCGCAGCCGTGGGAAGTCGAGCGTCCGCTGCCTCCGCGCATGGCCAGCGCGTTCGAGATCATGCGCGACGGTCCGCTGGGTGCCGCCGCGTTCAACAACGAATTCGGCCGTCCGTGTCTGGGCGGCTATTTCCGTACCTACGAACACGAAACCGGTGAAGCTGGCGTGCGTCGCGGTTACGACAAGCCGATCATGATCGCCGGCGGCATTGCCAATATTCGCAACGATCATGTGCAGAAGCGCGATGTGCAGCCAGGTCATGCGGTGATTGTGCTGGGTGGCCCGGCGATGCTGATCGGCCTCGGCGGCGGTGCCGCGTCTTCGGTGGCGTCCGGTGCATCGAGTGCGGAGCTCGACTTCGCTTCCGTGCAGCGCGACAACGCGGAGATGGAACGTCGTTGTCAGCAAGTGATCGATGCGTGCTGGGCGCGCGGCGAACGCAATCCGATTGTCAGCATCCACGATGTCGGCGCGGGTGGTTTGTCCAACGCGATCCCCGAATTGCTCAACGATGCCGGTGTGGGTGGCGAGATCGATCTGTCGAAAGTGCCTTGCGACGATCCCTCGTTGTCGCCGATGCAGGTGTGGAGCAACGAATCGCAAGAACGCTACGTGCTCGCGATCGCGACGGCCGATCTGCCGGAATTCGAAGCCTATTGCGTACGCGAGCGCTGCCCTTACGCCGTTGTCGGCACGGCGACGCAGGAGCGCCTGCTGCGCGTGACCGATCCGCGTCGCAACCTCCTCGTGATCGATTTGCCGATGGATGTGTTGTTTGGCAAGCCGCCGCGCATGCATCGCGATGCCAAACATCTGAAGCCGCGCATCGACCTGGTGCCGGATTTGAGCGGCATCGGTATGGATGAAGCACTGATGCGCGTGCTGCGTCTGCCGACCGTGGGCAGCAAAAGCTTCCTCATCACGATTGGCGATCGCAGTGTCGGTGGCTTGTGCGCGCGTGATCCGATGGTGGGGCCGTGGCAAGTTCCGGTTGCAGATTGCGCGGTCACTTTGCTCGATTTCGATGGGTACAAGGGCGAAGCGATGGCGATGGCCGAACGCGCGCCGGTCGCCTTGCTCAATAGCGCCGATGCGGCGCGCCTTGCTGTCGGCGAAGCCATCACCAATCTTGCCGCGGCACCCATCGAATCGCTCGGCGAAATACGCCTTTCGGCCAACTGGATGGCTGCGGTCAATCATCCGGGTGAAGACGCTGCGCTGTTCGACGCGGTCAAAGCCGTGGGCATGGAGTTGTGCCCCGAGCTGGATATTTCCATTCCGGTCGGCAAAGACTCGCTTTCCATGCAAACCGTATGGAAGGATGGCGATACGCCGCAACGCACGGTTTCGCCGGTATCGCTGGTCATCACCGGCTTTGCGCGCGTCAGCGATGTGCGTCGCACGCTCACGCCGCAGCTGCGGCTCGATCGTGGCGATTCGGATTTGTGGTTGATCGATCTCGGCGCCGGGCGCGCGCGTCTGGGCGGGTCGTCGCTGACCCAGGTCTTCAATCGCGGCGGTGGCGTACCGCCGGATCTTGATGACGCCAAGCGCCTCAAGGCGTTGTTCGATCTGGTGCAGGAAGCCAATCGTAGCGGTTTGCTGCTGGCGTATCACGACCGTTCCGACGGTGGCGCCATCGTCACCTTGCTGGAGATGGCTTTCGCCGGCCATTGCGGCCTGGAAATTACTCTGGACGGTTGGGCAGAAGCCACGCTCCGTGCTTTGTTCAATGAAGAACTGGGCGCGGTGATGCAGGTGGCCGCAGCCAATCGTGAAGCGTTCGAGGCGTTGCTGGTCAAGTACGGTCTTGCTGGCTTGAGCAATCGCATCGGCCGGCCGAAAGAGAAACTGGGCATCAAGCTGTTCCTCAACGGCGACACGCTGTTCAAGTGGAACTGGACGCAGCTATTCAAAGCCTGGAACGAAACCAGTCATGCCATGCAGCGCTTGCGTGACAATCCGCTCAGCGCCGATGCCGAATTGGCGTGGCGTCTCGATGATGCCGATGCGGGCATCCACCCGAAGCTTAGCTTCGATCCTGCCGAAGACATCGCTGCGCCGTATCTGAAGCAGTTCGTGCGTCCGCGCGTGGCGATTCTGCGCGAGCAGGGCGTCAACGGTCAGGTGGAAATGGCGGCAGCGTTTACACGTGCGGGTTTCGATGCCGTGGACGTGCACATGTCCGATCTCGCCAACGGACGGATCAAGCTCGACGATTTCCGCGGCTTTGCGGCGTGTGGCGGTTTCTCGTACGGCGACGTGCTCGGCGCGGGACGTGGCTGGGCCGCGTCGATCCTTTACAACGAGCAATTGCGCGCACAGTTTGCGGCGTTCTTTGCCGATCCCAGCAAGTTTGCATTGGGTGTGTGCAACGGTTGCCAGATGATGAGCCAGCTCAAGGACATCATTCCCGGCGCGCAGCATTGGCCGAAATTCTTGCGCAACGCGTCCGAGCAATACGAAGCGCGCCTGGCGACGCTCGAGGTACTCGACTCGCCGAGCATCTTGTTCAAAGGCATGGCCGGTTCGCGTATTCCGGTTGTGGTGGCGCATGGCGAAGGACGGGTCAGTTTTCCACAGACGTGCAGCCCTGCCAAATCGGGAAGCGCCGCGCGTTTTGTCGACAACCGCGGCAAGCCGACCGAGAACTATCCGCTCAATCCCAATGGATCGCCTGGCGGCCTCGCCGGTTTCACGGCCGCCGATGGGCGTGTGACGATCCTGATGCCGCATCCTGAGCGCGTGCATCGCACCGTGCAGATGAGTTGGCATCCGGATTCGTGGGGCGAGGATTCGCCGTGGATGCGCATGTTCCGCAACGCCAGGGTGTGGTGCGGTTAAATCTTGCCGCTCCACTACGTCGATGGCCGAGTGGGTTGTTGGCCATCGCGTGGTTTGTGTTGCTCGCATGCATGCCGTGGTGGATCGATCTGCCGCTGCTGTTGGCGCTCGCCGCGGCGCAATTGGCGCAGGTGCCGCGACTGCAACACTACCGGAGCATCCTTCGGTGCGCGCTGCGCTGGGGCTTGGCGGGTCTGCTGGTCGCCAGCTATCGGGTATTCGGTGGACATGCGCTAGGCCTGACCCTGACGCTTCTGGTGGCGTTGGCGGGGTTCTCCCTGCTGGTGCTGATGGAGTCGTGGCAGGACCGTAAACCGCTACGCAGCGAGGCACAGGCAGCCGCCACACCCGAGTGGAACGAGATAGCGCGGGCGCCGATCGGGCCCTCTGCCGTCATTATCGCGTTGCTTCCGCCGATATGGACGGCGTTGGATGGTTCGACGGGGGATGTGCCCGATGATATGTCGCAGGTTGCAGACGGCCGCTGGCGTGTCGGCACCCACGCCCTGCTCGACAATATCGAATCACGGGTGTCCGTCGCCCCCGAACAAGACTGGATGGCGTTTGCGATCACTGCCGATCGCGGTGTGGTGCTGTACGATCGCGCCCACGGCAGGCAATACCGGCTACCCGGCTGGCAACTGTATGGTTGGAACGCTAACGAGGCGTGGCTCACGCGCGGCGAGGATCAGCCGCCGTTGGCGCTCTCCCATGTGCTGGGCCAGGATCGGGTCGAGGAATAAAGCAGATTTCGTTTGATAAGCCCGTCGTGCTTATCTTTGCAAGGTCATCATGTCAGCACCTGATACGACTTCACTCGCACTTAGCGTCATCGTGGTCTCCGCAGACAGCGGCCTCAGTTTGCGCGACTGCGTCAATAGCGTGCTGGCATGCACGATACCGCTCGAACTGTTGCTGATCGATAACGCCTCGTCCGATGGTGTGCCGCAGGCGATTGCCCGTGCGCGCGAAAACGATCATCGACTCAACGTTATCTACAACCACGCCAACCTGGGTTTTGGGCCGGCCGTCAATCGCGCCGTGGCGCAATCGCGCGGACAGGCGCTGTTGATCCTCAATCCCGACTGCCTGCTCGAACAGCAGTCATTGCAACGATTGCTCGATGTGCTGGCCGCCGAATCCAAGGCAGGCCTAGTTGGCGCTGTCGTCTGCGACGGGCAGGGCGTACCCGATCCGGCGTCGTATCGGCGCGATCCCGTCTTCGCGCGCGCGCTTGCCACCTTCTTCAAGCGAAACGACGAAGGCGTGAACATCGCCGGTCCCATGCCCGATCATCTGGTCGAGGCTGAGGCGATTTCCGGCGCGGTGATGTTGATGCCGCGTCGCGTGTTCGAGTGGATGAACGGTTTCGACGAACATTATTTTTTGCATTGCGAAGATCTGGATCTTTGCCGACGCGTGCGCGACGCGGGTTGGCGTGTGTTGCTGGCGGGCGATGTCCGCGTGCAGCACGGTAAAGGTGGCTCGAGTCGTCATCGTCCCGTGTTCGTGAGCTATCACAAGCATCGAGGCATGTGGCGCTGGTTCCGCAAATTCGATCCCGCTGCACGGAAGCCGCATATCGCGGTCGCGGTATGGCTGGGGTTGTGGGGTCACTTCCTGCTGCAAATTCCAGGTCAGTTGCGGCGGATGTCCCGGCGATGACAACCGCTTCGCGGGTAGGTCTGCTGGCGACGATCGGTCTGCTGGCCATGACAGCGGTGTGGGGCTCTACGTTCGTGCTGATCAAAGGTGTGTTGGATCGCATGGCGGTAGCCGATTTCCTGGCGGTGCGTTTCACCGTCGCAGCGATTGTCATGTTCGCTTTGTTTCACCGTCATGTGGCGCGCCTGGGGCGGCAGCAACTGCTGCGAGGCGTGATCCTCGGTGTGCTTTACGGCGTAGGCCAGTTGTTGCAGACGTGGGGGCTCGCGTTGATATCGCCCAGCGTCAGCGGCTTTGTCACCGGCATGTATGTGGTATTCACGCCGATTCTGGCCACGGTTTTATTGCGGCAGCGCATGCCCGCTGCCGTTTGGCTGGCGGTGGGATTGGCGACGCTCGGATTGGCGTTGCTTTCTCTCAATGGTTTTTCGGTGGACGAGGGCGTGTGGTTGACGCTGCTATCGGCGTTGCTCTACGGCATGCATATCGTGGCGCTTGGGCATTGGACGCGAGCCGATGAAGCATTCGGCCTGTCGGCCGTCCAAATGGCGGTGATCGCGCTGGTCTGCGTGCTGGCCACGGCAGGTCATGGCGGTCCGACGCTTCCGCCTGATCGAAGCGCGTGGATGGCCGTGTTGTATATGGCGCTGATTGCCGGCGCAGGCGCGATGCTGATGCAAACCTGGGCACAGGCGCACTTGCCTGCCACGCGAGCAGCCATCGTGATGACCACCGAGCCCGTCTTCGCAGCTGGGTTTGCGGTGGCCCTGGGTAGCGACGTGCTGACCTGGCGCATGTTGGTCGGCGGCGGACTGGTGTTGGCCGCCATGTACCTTGTCGAATTGATACCGCATCGCGGTGTTGTCGATGAATTGTCCGCTGAAGCAGTACATCACGAAGTGTGAACCATCTATTCGTTGCGTGGCCATCTGGCAGGCCGATGCCCTTTCGCGAAGGTCATCCAGATGATTTTGTCAGCCGCCATGTATTTTATTATGGAAGGCAATTGCGTCGCGCATGTCACCTTGCTGTTGTGCTATCTGGTAAAGCAGTTGATACCCTGTCCTAAGTGGCTCGGTGAAATAACTTTTTTTGCGATATCGACGCGCCGGCTCTACTCGGTGATGCGTCTTGGTCGCGAAGCGTTGGTGCGAAGATGGATATGCATGCCGCTAAACAAACCCATCCAACTGATGTGGCAACGAACGCCATCGCTTCTTGATCAGCTGGGGCTGCCTGCATGAAAACGTGGGGAAACCCCAGAACCTGAAAACTCATGTCGCCGCCTCCCGCGCTTGGCGGTACGTTCGTAACTGCCACCGTTTCGACGTTCGCCCAGCGACAGGAGGCAGCCATGTCACTTTACGCAGCCATTGATCTGCATTCCAGCAACAGCGTGTTGGCCGTCATGGATGGAGCGGGCAAGGCGCTGCTGCAGTGTCGACGCCCCAACGATCTTTCACGGCTACTGGCCGATCTTGCGCCGTATCAGTCCGACTTGGCGGGCATTGCCGTCGAGTCTACCTACAACTGTGGCTGGTCGATGGTCTGATGGATCACGGCTATGCCGTGCATCGGGTCAACACCACCGCGATCCCGCAGTACGATGGACTGAAGCACGGCGACGACCATGCCGATGCGCTGCATCTGGCACAGTTGATGCGGCTGGGTCTGTTACCGGAAGGCTACATTTACCCGCGCGATCAACGCGCCACGCGCGACCTGTTGCGCCGTCGCTTCAGCCTGGTTCGGCAGGCCGTGCGTTTGATGCTGTCGATCCAGTCCAGCTTCAGTCGCAGTACCGGCAAACAGCTTTCGGCCAACGCGTTGCGACGGCTCACGCCATCGCAACTCGTCGACCTGTTTCCCGATTTGTCCACGCGCTACGGTGTGCTGATCCAGTTCAAGTTGTGGCTCACGCTGCAAGAGCAGATCACCGCGTTGGAGCGCTGGGTGCGCAAGGATCTACTGCATCCGAGCCTGCTGGTTCGACTGCAGAGCGTGCCGGGTATCGGGCCCATTCTGGGCATGACCCTCCTGCTGGAGAGTGGCAGTATCGAACGCTTCGCCTCGTACTGTCGGATGGTCGAGAGCGTCCGACTGTCCAACGGCAAGCGGAAGGGCCACGGCAATCGCAAGTGTGGCAACCGCTATCTGTGCTGGGCGTTCATGGAAGCGGCAAACTACGCGGTGCGCTTCGATCCGCTGATCCGGCGATGGCACGAGCGCAAACGCGTCCGCAAGCATCGGGGTAGCGATCAAGGCGGTCGCGCACAAGTTGGCGCGCGCCCGTTATCACAGGTTGCACGAAGGCACGACGTTCGATCTCATGCGCGCCTTCGGCTGATCATGCTGACGGCCGCAGGCCGGAAATGGGGTTTGGCTCTGAGCCAGTCACTCTGAAAGGTCGCGGCCGTTGGCACCCGTGTTGGACGCAAGACCGCACGCGAACCGAGCCATAAAGGGGTGGGCCGAATGAGCCCGCGACGCTGTGCGACGCATGACGCGCACCTGGACGGCATCCGCGATGACCGATGAGTGTTTGGGAACATCCGGACCGCTACGCGGCCCGAACCAGAACGGTGACTGGCGCGATCTTGGCGCCGAACGAAACACAGCGGCTGGTGGTTGGCGACGTCACCGCACATCAGGTTCCCCGACGTGGATCGGAGACGGGTTTTGCGTGCCTATTGATCTGGGTGGCGAAATGGTGGCCCCAGTTTTCAGTTTTGACAACGCATCTACTTTTCTGAATTGGGCGGAAGCCTTTCCTGGCTGAGCGCTATCGACTGTCAACGTGTCACTGTGTTTCGTCCTATTTCACGGGAGGGAAGCCTACGTGAGCTGCATATATTCTGCAGTAGGTTCTCTATGAACCAACATTGGATAAACGGAATTGGTCTGTTCGTTTGCCCTATGCAGCAGGGGAGTGCAAATGACATCCATAAAGGGTAGGTCTGGTGCTGGGCTAAGTCGAGGCCTCGTCAATACGCGAGAGCGACTTCATCGTCTGTAACTGCAGTCACATGCGTTCGACACAGTTTTGTTCGCGACATAGCGGCATCAATGAAAGACAAGGGGTTATATTTTCCATGCAAAATGTAAGCATGATCCGAAGCCTTGATGATCTAACACATGTATGTCAGCAGGTTCCGCGGATATTAACTTTATTCAGTGGTGGCTTAGACAGCACATTCCTCCTCAAGGAACTAGCCAAAAGCACAAATACTGAAGTTTTTTGCCTCACCATTGACCTAGGTTGCGGTGTCGATCGGGCAGATCTTGAAGAACTTGCACGTCAGTTTGGCGCTCGATCCATTGTAGTGGATGGTCGCGCAGCCTTCGCACGCGATGCCGTTCTGTCGGCTATTCGAGCCAACGCTCGATATATGGGTATGTATCCCATCAGCTCGTCCCTGTCGCGTCCGATTATCGCTCGCTATGCCGTTGAGTTCGCTATGAAGCTTGGTTGCGGAGCAATCGTGCACACGGCCAATCAGTCGCAGAACAGTTTGCGGCACTTGAATGGGTCCATCGGACAGCTTGGGTTCTCTGGCTATTACGGGACGCCATATGAGTTTTAAGCGCTTACCCGCGAGGAGAAAATTGCCGAACTCAAAGCTGTCGGCCTGAGCCGGTTCCAAGCTCGCGGTGTTAGCGGTGATGCCAACCTGTGGTGCCGGGAATTTGAATCCGGGTCTCTTGATAATCCAGAGGCATTTTGTGTCCCGGATGGATTATTCGACTGGACGGCGGAGAGCCCGTCGCGGCGCTTCGGTTCCGACTTCGCTGTCCGTTTTGAACGCGGTGTGCCGGTCGCCATCGATGGTGTAGATATGCCACTAGTGGAATTGGTCGCAGCGACAAATCTCAAAGTGGGCAGCTTTCAAATCGGTCGCTATGCGGGACTTGAGCATTTGGAAAAGGGGGAAAAGGTGCTGGAGGTTCGTGAAGCACCTGCGGCCTTCATCCTCATGGAGGCGTACCGTCATTTGGAGACGGCCGTGCTCAATGCAGAAGTGCTGCGCGAGAAAATTTCGCTTGAACAGGTGTGGGTCCGTGAAGCTATCGAGGGACGTTGGTACGACGAATTGAGGACTGCGGCTGAAAGTTTCATCGCAAGCACCGCATCGAGAATTTCCGGCGTAGTTGAGTATCGTCTGCGCCAAGGCGCGGCAGACGTATGCTCGATACGAGCCAAGGGCGCGCGCTACCTCACTGACCGGGACACATGGGAGAAAACCGTCGCGGCCATTCGCGGGGCGCGGCGGCTAAGCGACATGCCAACCCTCACCGACACCAAGACAGAGATGGTTGCAGCATGACTAGCGCGATGAATTCCCAGAGTAAAATTCTGCAATCCAGAGCATTCTTGCAAGGTGGCCCAGGAGACCTATTCGGTGCTGGCTTCACTAGATCCCCTGCCTGGAACCTGTTTGCAGATAGTTGGAACGACCTGAAGCAAGACGAATACATGGCTGATGGCGGAACCTACCGATACCGACGCTATTCTGAGTTCCGAGTCGATTCCACGGATCGGTCGGTATCGGTGCTGCCGCATGTCCCGTATCGGCAAAGCCGAGAATACAATCTTTTAAATGGTGGAATTGACCGATGGTATCGGGCAATTCGTGAAGACATCCAGAAAAATTCGGCATTCCAAGAGGCGCTTCTTTCTTGTGTCGATGTGCTTGCGCCATTGCAATCACGCTCTCGATGGACAGTCCAAGTCTTCCAAAACCGCATCTTTGCTAAAGCCGGAGAAGTTGGGAAACCGACACCCGAAGGCACTCACCGCGATGGGTGCGATTTTGTGCTGTCGCTCTTGATTAAGCGCCATAACATTGTCGGCGGCGAAAGCTTCGTCTATTCAAGTGACGGTGAACGGGTAGAAGCCTCGATCATGCTGAAGGATGGCGGTGACTTTATATTCCTGGACGATCAACGAACGAAACACGGGGTCCAACCCATTACGCGGCTTGTCCCAGCCGGTGAAGGCTATCGCGACATGTTGATTGCGATGTTTGCACCGTGAGCACAAACGAAGCAATTCTCGACCGCCGCCTCGCCCATTGGTGGGCGGAGGTCATGCTTCTCCTTGTCGCGCTGGTGTGGGGTGCGAGCTATGGCTTAGCCAAAACCGCAGTGCTGTTTTATCCCGTACTTGGCTTCTTGGCCGTCCGCTTTTGCATCACGTCGCTCCTCTTGCAACCAGCATGGTGGGGATTGCCAGGGCACCAGATGGCGGCGGTATTGAAGGCTGGGCTTCCCCTTGGCCTCATTCTCTTATCCATTTTTGTCAGCGAAACGTATGGTCTGTCGCTGACGCGGGCGTCAAACGCTGCTTTTCTCATCAGCATGTGTGTGGTGTTCACGCCCTTTGTTGAATGGATCGTGCTGGGCTATCGCCCTAGCATCGCTGTCTTTATCGCGGCAGGTGTTTCTCTGGCTGGAGCTTGGTTATTGACCTCAGGGGCAACCCTGTCGTTCAACAGTGGCGATGCCCTGATGCTGGTGGCAGCGGTGTTGCGGGCAATGATGGTGACGTTTACGAATAAACTGACCAGAGGACGAGATATTCCCGCATTTCCGTTGACCGGAGTTCAAACCGGCGTGGTCGGATTGGGTTGCCTGATACTCGGCGTCACCGTGTTGCCTGGCGGACTTCCAGAACTTCCTCGTGCGCCCCTTTTCTGGTCCGCAACCGGGTTTCTTGTGGTGTTTTGTACGCTATTCGCCTTTTTCGCACAGAATTACGCGCTCCGGCGCACGTCTCCCACCAGGGTCTCTCTCCTTATGGGGATGGAACCCGTTTTTGGTGCCCTCTTCGCTGTCTGCTGGCTTCACGAAACTCTGAGTGCCAGTGCGTGGTTGGGCGGTCTGATGATTATGTCTGCGTCGGTATGGGCCACACTGCGACGTTCGTAGCCCATATCAGAGATCAAAAGAGGGATTCCAAAAGAACGGTTCCAGGTTCACTTACCGACACTGGTTTAGGCGATGGATAAGGGGGTGAGGTGTGTTTCACGGTTAGTGTCGTTCGTCCCCTCTGCCAAGCATGAGCCTCGTCCAAAGACGGAGCACGCCCCATGGGCACCTCGAAAAATTTCATCTCTGGCTCGAACAACACGCGTGCTGCCACGCATAATGACCACCGAACCCGTTTTCGCAGGGTATGCGGCGGCTCTGGGTAGCGATGTGCTGACTTGGTGCATGCTTGGCGGCGGGCTGGTATTGCTGCCGTGTATCTGGTCGAGCTAATGCCGCGTCGTGGAACGATTGGCGAGTTATCTGCCGAAGCTTTTCATCACGAAGTGTGAGGCCGTTTATTCCTGCCGCGCTGCGGCGGAAGTCGACGTTGTATCCGGACGTTTCGCATGTGGCTGCATCGCGATGCGAATCAGATACAGCACGATGGCAACGTTCGCGATCAGCGCAGCCAGCTTCAGCCAGTTGAAGCGAAGCAGCACCTCGTAAATTTCCACCGGGATCAGCGAGCCCGTAGCGATCACGGTGAACCATTCTGCCCAATGTTTGCGTAGCCACAGACCGGTGCCTTCGGTGGCGAAAATGGCGGCATAGGCCAGCGCCACGATACCAATGGCGACGAATTTGCTCGGCCCCATTTGTTCCAGCAGCTCCACCAGGCGCCAACGCAGGCCGCTGCTGTCGGTCAACGACAAGTGCTCCAGCGAATGCACCAGATGTTCGAAGTTCTGCTGCTGATGCAGTCCGAATGCCACGGTCGCTACAAAAATCAGGCAGACCGTCTTGATCGCCTTGTAGATCGCGATAACGCGCAGCCCAAGGCTATGCTGCGCTTCGATCTCGGAGCTTGGCTTGGTGATGCGGTGATCGCTAGGGGACATAGTGACCGGTCACGGATGTACGTGAAGAGAGTTTAGCGGCTGGCGCACAAGAGGAGACCATGTCTTTATGCGGACATGGCCCCGGTTTTCCAAGACGCAGGGAAATCAGCCGTTCAGCAGCAGCGCCCACCCGTTCCCTTGTAACGCGCGGTTTGCCGGTCGCGAAAGAACTCGGCATAGCTGGGTACCTTCCGCTCGGGATGATGGGTACGCAAATGCGCGACGTAGACATCGTAGTCGGGAATACCGCAGCTCAGTCGTGCGGTCTGCACTAGGCGATGCCAAACAAGCGAAAGTGTTTTGTTCATGAGCGTTGCGCCACCACGCTGTCCAATGCGACACGCGGCGCCTCCTGTGCCGTCGGATAACGGTTGCGCCAGGCTTTGATCATGGCGTAGACGCTGAAGCCGGTCATCGTTATCACCAGCAACATGAAGACGGCGGTGAGCGTCGCATCCACGCTGTTATTCGTGATGATTTGCTGCATCTGTGCCAGATTCTTCGCCGGCGCCAGCAACGTGCCGCCCTGCATGGCGCGCGTGTAGTTTTGCGCGGCGGCGGTGAAGCTGATCGGTCCGCTGAGTTTTTCCCAGCCGGCCGTGAGCGTGCAAACGACCAACCAGACAGCAGGAATACCCGGCACCCACACGTAACGTTCGCGCTTGAGCTTTACCGTCACCACCGTCGCGAGCATCAGTGCGATGGCGGCGAGCATCTGGTTGGCGATGCCGAACAAGGGCCACAGTGTGTTGATGCCGCCGAGCGGATCAACCGAACCCTGGTAGAGGAAGTAACCCCACAATCCCACGCAGATCGACGTGGCGAGCACATTGCCGACCCATGATTCGGTGCCCTTCAGCGGTTCGTGGATAAGGCCTGCAATCTCCTGGATCATGAAGCGGCCCACGCGCGTGCCGGCGTCCACTGTGGTGAGGATGAACAAGGCCTCGAACAGAATCGCGTAGTGGTACCAGAACGCCATCATGCGTTCGCCCGGAAGAATGTTGTGCAGCAATTGCGCCATGCCGACCGCTAGCGTGGGCGCGCCACCGGCACGGCTGAGGATGCTGGTTTCGCCGATGTCATGCGCCGTGCGCGATAGCTCGTCCGGCGTCACGATGAACCCCCATTGGCTGATCACACTGGCGGCATGTTCCACTGTGTTGCCGATCAGCGCCGTCGGTGCGTTCATCGAGAAATAAACACCCGGATGCAGCGAGGCGGCGGCGATCAGCGCCATGATGGCGACGAATGCTTCCATCAGCATGCCGCCGTAGCCGACCATGCGTGCTTCGCCTTCGTTCGACAGTAATTTGGGCGTGGTGCCCGATGCGATGATCGAATGCCAACCGGACACCGCACCGCAGGCAATCGTGATGAACAGGAACGGGAACAACTGACCCTGGAACACCGGCCCGGTACCGTCGATGAAACGGGAGACCGCGGGCATCTGCAGTTGCGGCGCGGCAAACAATATCGCAATCGCGAGCAGCGCGATGGTACCGATCTTCAGGAACGTGGAAAGGTAATCGCGCGGTGCCAACAACAACCACACCGGCAAGACCGAAGCGAAGAAGCCGTAGGCGATCAACAACCACGCCAGCGATTTCGCATCGAAATCGAAGACGGTCGCAAGCTCCGGCGTCGCCGCGACGTGAGCGCCATAGGCAATGGAAGAAATCAGCAATACCAGGCCGATTACCGACACTTCCAGGATGCGGCCCGGGCGAAACCAGCGCAGATAAACACCCATCAACAACGCGATCGGAATGGTGCAGGCCACGGAGAACGTACCCCACGGGCTATGCGTAAGCGCTTTCACCACCACCAGCGCCAATACCGCCAGCACGATCATCATGAGCGCCAGCAAACCGAACATGGCGACGACACCGGCGAATGGGCCGAGCTCCTCTCGCAGCATGTGCCCTAGCGAACGCGCGTCGCGACGGATCGACAGGCCCAGGATCATGAAATCCTGCACGGCGCCCGCGAAGATCACACCGAAGATGATCCACAACGTGCCAGGCAAATAACCCATTTGTGCCGCCAGCACCGGACCGACCAGCGGCCCCGCGCCGGCAATGGCGGCAAAATGATGGCCAAACACCACCCATTTATCGGTGGGCACGTAATCCAGTCCGTCATTGCGCAACACCGAAGGCGGCGCGCGACCTGGATCCATCTGCAGCACATAGCGGTCGATGAAACGGCCATAGAATCGATAGCCGATCACGAACAGCGCAATAGAGGCGGCCACAAGCCAGATGGCATTGATCGGCTCGCCGCGGCGCAATGCGATGACGGCCAGACAGCCAGCACCGATGATGGCGAGGATGGCCCAAAGAATCTTGCTGGTTATACCGGCGGGCTTGATTGCGCTTGTTTCCATTGAATCTCTCCAGATCAAAAGAGCCTGTTCAATGTCGCCGCGCAGACTGTGTGCTTCCTGGCAGCGGCCGATACTGCAAGCAAACAGCAACTACTCCCGCCGCGCGGAGGCTTCGGGCAGGCGCTTAGGTTCGTCCTGTCTGCCGCGGGGGTCAATACCGGCTGATCGCGCTTGGCGGGTCACTTGTCTGTACAGGCTGCCTGATGAATGCCATTTCCGGCACAATTTAGCTGCACGGCGCGCCATCGCGCATGCATCGGGTATGCCTCCTCGACGCCTCGTTGGTGTGGCAAAGAGCAAGCGGAAGGCTTGCGTTCACCCCATTTCGGCCACAGTAAGAGACCAGAGTGTTCCTAGCGTGAGGTTCGCATGATTCGCGAGATTCTAAAGATGGGAGACCCGCGTTTATTGCGTGTGGCTCCGCCTGTCCCGGATGCCATGATCGGTAGCGCCGAACTCGATGCGCTGATCGCCGACATGTTCGAGACCATGCACGATGCCGGCGGTGTCGGGCTGGCTGCGCCGCAGATCGGTGTCGATCTGCAATTGGTGATCTTCGGTTTCGATAGCTCCGAACGTTATCCCGACGCACCGCCGGTGCCGCAAACCATTCTGCTCAATCCCGTCATTACGCCCTTGTCGCAGGATATGGAGGAGGGCTGGGAAGGTTGCCTATCGGTACCGGGATTGCGTGGCGCCGTTAACCGCTATTCGTTGATTCGCTACGAGGGTGTCGATCCCAAAGGCCAGCGGATCGATCGCAACGCGGAAGGTTTTCATGCACGCGTCGTGCAGCACGAATGCGATCATCTGATCGGGCGGCTTTATCCATCGCGCATCACCGATTTCAGCAAATTCGGTTTTACCGAAGTGTTGTTTCCCGGCATGGACCCGGCGGCAGACGATTGAGCTGCACCGGCCAGCGCGCTGGCCGGTTGGTAAAGGGCTTGCTTAGACCGGCTGCGGATGCAGCAGAAACCACCCCAGGAATAGGGCGCCTGCGACAACGCAGTACGTACCGAACGACGCCAAACGCCCGCGGCCTTCGAAATAACGCATCAAGAACTTTAGGCTGAGCCACGCGGCAACTGCCGTGAACACGCCTCCGAGGAAAGCGTTTGCGAGTTGGTCCGGTGCATGGAACAGCTTGGGTATTTCAAGCAGACCGGCTGCAAGGATGATCGGCGTGCCCAGTAGGAAGGAAAATTCGGCGGCCTTTTCTTTATCGAGCCCGGTGGCCGAACCGGCAATCATGGTGAGACCGCTCCGGGAAAAGCCCGGAATCAGCGCGCCAATCTGCGCCAGACCCACCAGAAATGCTTGCCGGAGGGTCAGTTTTTCAGGTGACTTGTGGTCGCGCGTGCGTTGCAGGCGGTCGCCGAACCACAACAGCAGGCCGTTGGCGATCAATGCGATGGCGACGATCCGAAGATCGTGAAAGACGAGTTCGAGTCGCTTCTCCAGCAGCAGTCCGACAAGGCACGCCGGAACGGTGCCGATGATGAGCGACCACATCATATGGCCCTCATCGTTGGGACGCCCTGCCAGCGACGCGAAAAAGCCTCGCGTCAGCGCGACCCAGCGGTGGCGAAAATAGCCAAGCAATGCGAGCGCGGTGCCCAGATGCAGGGCGACGAGAAAGGGGATCAGTTGCGGCGCGTGTTTGTCGATATGCATGCCAAACAGCGCGGGCAAGAGCAGCGTGTGCCCCAAACTGCTTACGGGAAAGAGTTCCGTAACACCTTGCAACACGCTCAGGAAGATCAGAAACCACAAGCTCACGCATCGTTCCTTTTAAAGTCGAGAGGCCATTATGTCAGCCTGACTCGCTTGCGTGACAGAACGCGGGTGGCCATTATCGTGCGGTTCAAGATGGGAGTGCCGGATGGCAAAGATGTCGGCCGCGATGGGGCATAACGCAGAGATGGCGAGCCTCGGGCCTCGCAATCCAGGTATCGATCTGTTGCGTGGCTTATCGATCTTGTTGGTGGTGTTGCACCACATCGGCCTGCGGATTCCACTAAAGCGCGGCGTGCTGGAGGCTTATGTGCCGGAATGGGTACTTGGCGCGATCAACTACAACGGCTACGAATCGGTCTTTGTATTTTTCGTGATTTCCGGTTTCCTGATCACGGGCAACGCCCTACATCGCTGGGGCGGTCTGGATCGCGTAGATACCAAAGCGTTCTATGCGCGTCGCTTCGCCCGCATCGCGCCTTGCCTGTTTGCGCTGTTGTTGGTGCTGAGCGCGCTGCATCTTTTAGGCGTGCACGACTACGTCATTCGGCGCGAAGGTCAGACGCTGCCACGGGCCTTGCTTGCCGCACTCGGCCTGCATCTGAATTGGTATGAAGGTCACTTCGGTTACCTGCCCGGCAATTGGGACGTACTGTGGTCGCTGTCGATCGAGGAGATGTTTTATCTCGGATTTCCCATCGTCTGTTTGCTCACGCGTCGCACGTGGGTATTGGCGCTGGCGTTGCTCGTGCTTGCGCTCTCGCTGCCATGGACGCATGCCGCTTTGGCCTACAACGAGGTCTGGCAGGAAAAGGCCTACCTGCCTGGTATGGCGGCCATCGCGACGGGCGTACTCGGTGCTCTCATCGCGCAACGCTGGCAACCCGAAAAACCCTGGACTGTTCGCGTGTGGATCGAAGTGGGTTCCCTGGGATTGGCTGCCATCTATTTCATCGAGCAGTGGCTTTGGCCGGTGTTGCATGACGCGTGCCTGTTACTGCTTACGGTGTCGGTCATGTGCCTGCTGATCGGATTGCAATGGCGGCAAGCCACGGGCGCGTGGCGTCCCTGGCGCGGTTTGAATTGGCTGCGCTCGTTTGGACGATTGAGCTACGAAATCTATTTGAGCCACATGTTTGTGGTGTTTGCAGTGCTTCGCGTATTTCAGATGTCCGGCGCGGACATGAAATGGGGCGTGCTGTGGTACGTGCCGACTGTGCCGTTGTGTTGGCTACTTGGCGAGTGGGTGGCCCGTTGGATTTCCTTGCCTTGCGAACGCTGGCTACGGACGCGGCTTTTGAAGTTGTCGGCCGCACCTACGTCAGACACACCGGGCGTTACGATTGGCGAAAAGGCCTGATGTCGTCGAGGCACGCGACCCACTGTCGCGTGCCTGCCATTGTCAGGGCGACTTGATCTTGAATGACCCGGTAAGCAAATCGAGCTTGGCCTTCATGTCTTCAGGTTTGTGCGTGCCCTGTGTTCCATAGAAGGCGGTATAGAGCTCCGAAGGCGTGCCGGCTCCCGGTGCGTCGATGACGC
Source organism: Lysobacterales bacterium (assembly GCA_015655335.1). Classification (GTDB taxonomy): domain Bacteria; phylum Pseudomonadota; class Gammaproteobacteria; order Xanthomonadales; family Rhodanobacteraceae; genus Dyella_B. The sequence continues at coordinate 19,656 of JAATFF010000140.1, forward strand.
GGGCAACGTCCATCTCGTCACCGTCGCTGTAAGGCACGCCGTCGTACGGGTGTTGTTTGTGCAGCAGTTTGCTCCAGATCTCTTTGATGTTGTCGTCCAGATCCGAGCTAGGAGCGACATGACGCTTGATACTGACGCGATCTGGATCGGTGGCGTTCAAGCGGATCTGCAAGCCGCTGGCTTCCAGTGCAAACTTGCCGTGTTCATCGTAGTAGCCCGTACCCACGGCGAGCATGTTGTCGGGCGCAACGGTCTGTAGCGTCGAGGGATAGTTGAAGGCGATCTTGTTGGATTCGTAGCTAAAGCGCTTGCCGTAGTCGGCGTCGATGCGTGCCGCTTTGAGTACATCCGGCAGCAAAGAACTCTCCGCAAGAAACTCCTTCCACTGCGCCAGTGTGCCGCCGTAATCGACATCGAAGAAATCGGTCAATGCCTTCAGGTCGCTCAGGCTGTCGTGCGTGATGATGGACGGATTCATACGCATCATGATCGCGTAACCATCCGGCACCGGCAGCGCGAACATGACCACTTCCACATTGATATACGGTTGCGGCCAAACGTAGACCTTCCAGTGCCGCTGCCAATTGTCCGTATACGTCGAGTCGGTCGTGGGTTTGCCCAATGAAGTGATCTTGATCTTCTCGGGGCCGACCTGCCGATTCCAGTAGCCGGTCTTCAGCACCAGATCCATCATCTGCTTGGGGTCGTCATAGAAGGTGGAAGCCTTCATGTCGTCCGGTCGCCGCAGATGCATCAGGAAGTTATGGCCGACATAACCGCTGGCGACATAGCCATTGCTGGTGAGCGGGACACGGTTGATTTCGCGTCCTGCGTAGTCCCATTGACCGCTGCGGTTATGCACGACAAATTCAGGGAAGAAACTCAGCTCAGGCGTATCGCGAAGGATATGGTTGGAACCGGCGCCACGCGGAAACAGATCGCCGCTCTGCTGCTGCAACAACGCCTTCAATTGCTGTTCGTTATAGTCGTTCTGCAGCTTCAGGAAGGTAGTGCTGAAGTCGGCGTAGCTTGCCGGCAGCGGAAACTGAGCTTTGAAGTGACCGTTCTGATCGTAGTCGAGCACATCCAGCTGATAGGACGTGCGATTGTCCATGACGGCGAGATTGTCCGGCGCGTTCAACACCTCGCCGATCGGCAGAGCGTAGTTGAGGTTTTCGTTGGCCGACTTCATCAGTACGACACCGATCACCTTGCCGTCCTGATCCAATAGCGGACCGCCGCTGTTGCCCGGCGAGGCGGCGGCCGAAAAGCGCATCCACTTCCAGCGACCGTTTTCTTCTTCCGGTGTGTCGGAGGTATAGAGCCCGTCGCGAATCACAACACCCGTGCCCAGTGCATTGCCGACGGCGTAGACCACGCTGTTCAATGCCGGCTTGGTGTTCGTCTGGAACGGGGCATTACTCGGCTGTTCCTTCAGCGAGAACATGACGAAGTCTTGCTGCAGCGAAAATTTCTCGATCTTGTCGATGGCATACACATGACCGCTGGCATCACGCAGTGCAGGCGGTCCCGTCAGATCGCCTACGGCGACCATCAGCACGTGTCCGGCGGTGACGTAGCGGTTGTTTCCGATTGCGAAAGCGGTGCCCACCGAGAAATATTTATCCGTGCGCTCTTGGTAAGGCAACAAATCCAGCGGCAGCGGCTTCTCGTAGGTCAGTGGATCGTCGACCGCCTTGGGGATGACTACCTCAAAAGTGGCTGCGTCGATCTTCGGCACCATGCCTGGGTCGGGACTGGCGGCATGCGTGCTGCCAACTGCGCCAAGGGCGACGATCAGCATGCCGAGCGTCAACGACCATTGGCGCAGAAGTTTGGCCATTCCTACGGCCGTGTTGGATGTGCGCGTATTGGATGCCTGCATACGTTCCCTTCGTATGAATATCGGACCGGCACAAAGCCGAATCCCCGCCGCGGATACTGACATAGCCCCATGATCGAGGGGAGGGCCGAAAGGCGTAGTGCTTCAACGATAACGATTGATGTCGTCGCGCATTTCCAAGGTGGCCTTACGAGCGGCCTGGGCGAAATCCTCGCCATTGCCGGCGTAAAGAATTGCGCGCGATGGGCTGATCATGAGACCGGTACCTGCCGGCGTGCGGCCATTGCGGACCACCGCCTCCACGTCGCCGCCCTGCGCGCCGATGCCGGGAACGAGGAGGGGAACGTCACCGACCAGCGCGCGCACTTGGGCTAATTGTTCCGGCCAGGTCGCACCGGTAACGAGCGCGCAGTTGCCGTGCGTGTTCCAGTCACGCGCAATGATTTGCGCCACATGCTGGTACAGCGGTTTACCGCCCACGTCGAGATCCTGCAGATCGGCCGCACCGGGATTCGAAGTGTGGCAGGGCAGGATCACGCCCTTGTCGGCGCGATCCAGAAACGGTTGCACGGAATCGCGGCCCATATAGGGATTGAGCGTCACCGCATCGGCGCCATAGCGATCGAACGCTTCAGTAACGTAGTGCTGCGCCGTGCTGCCAATATCGCCGCGCTTGGCATCGAGGATGACCGGGACGCCAGGATGCTTGGCGTGGATATGGGCGATCAGGCGCTCAAGAGTTTCTTCGGTGCGTAGTGCGGCGAAGTGCGCGATCTGCGGCTTGTAGGTGCAGACGAGATCGGCGGTGGCGTCGACGATGGCGCTGCAGAACTCGAACACCGCATCCGGCCGCCCTTTTAGATGCGCCGGGAATTTGGATGGCTCCGGATCGAGGCCCACGCAGACCAGTGAGTTGTTGCGGGTCCATGCTTGTTGCAGGGCTTGCATGAAGTGCATCGGGCTCTCCGTTTGCCGCCATCTACTCCCTCTCCCCTCCGGGGAGCGGGTTGGGGTGAGGGGGCAATCTTGCGGTGTAGTTAGATCAGAGCGTGGTTCTATTTGAAGCTCGGGACAAGCCTTGGCCCCTCACCTCAATCCTCTCCCCGGAGGGGAGAGGAGGTAAACGCAAAAAGCCATGTTTAAGCCAGCTTCTTGTACTTCACACGATGTGGCCTCGAGGCTTCCTCGCCCAGGCGACGCTTCTTGTCGGCTTCGTATTCGTTGTAGTTGCCGGGGAAGAACTCCACGTGCGAGTCGCCTTCGAACGCCAGGATGTGCGTGGCGATACGGTCCAGGAACCAGCGGTCATGCGAGATCACCATCGCGCAGCCGGGGAATTCCAGCAGCGCATCTTCCAGCGCGCGCAGGGTTTCCACGTCGAGGTCGTTGGACGGTTCGTCGAGCAGCAGCACGTTGCCGCCCTGTAGCAGCGTCTTGGCCAGATGCAAGCGACCGCGCTCACCGCCGGACAGGTTGCCGACGATCTTCTGCTGGTCGACGCCCTTGAAGTTGAAGCGACCGATGTACGCGCGCGACTGGATCTCGAAGTTGCCGATGGTGATGATGTCCGCACCGCCCGACACTTCCTGCCACACGTTGTTCTTCGCATCGAGTGCGCCGCGCGACTGGTCGACGTAGGCGAGCTTGACGGTGTGTCCGAGCTTCACTTCGCCCGCATCCGGGGTCTCGACGCCGGTGATCAGCTTCATCAAGGTCGACTTGCCCGCGCCGTTCGGGCCCATCACGCCGACAATGGCGCCCGGCGGAACCTTGAACGACAGATCGTCGATCAGCAGGCGATCGCCAAACGACTTGGTGACGTTCTTGAACTCGATCACTTCCTGGCCCAGGCGCTCGCCCGGCGGAATGAAGACTTCGTTGGTTTCGTTGCGGCGCTGGTATTCGACCGAGTTCAGTTCTTCGAAGCGGTTCAAGCGTGCCTTGCCCTTGGATTGGCGTCCCTTGGCAGCCGAGCGCACCCACTCCAGTTCTTTCTCGATCGCACGCTGGCGCGATTTTTCCTGCTGAGCTTCCTGCTTCAGGCGAGCGTCTTTCTGTTCCAGCCAATCGGTGTAATTGCCCTTCCACGGAATACCGCGGCCGCGGTCGAGCTCCAGAATCCACTCGGCGGCGTTGTCGAGGAAGTAGCGATCATGGGTGACCGCCACCACGGTGCCGGGGTAGTCCTGCAGGAAGTGCTCCAGCCATTCCACCGACTCGGCGTCCAAGTGGTTGGTAGGCTCGTCGAGCAGCAGCATGTCGGGCTTGGACAGCAGCAGGCGGCACAGCGCCACGCGGCGCTTTTCACCACCCGATAGCGGGCCGACCTTCACGTCCCACGGCGGTAGGCGCAGCGCATCGGCGGCCACCTCGAGCTGGCGCTCCAGCGCGTGGGCATCGTTCACGGCCAGCAGGCTTTCCAGTTCCTGCTGCTCGGCGGCGAGCTTGTCGAAATTGGCGCCTTCTTCGGCGTAGGCGGCATAGACCTCTTCCAGACGCTTCTGCGCATCGAGGATCACGGAGACGCCTTCCTCGACCACTTCGCGCACGGTCTTTTCCGCATCCAGCTGCGGTTCCTGCGCCAGATAGCCGACCTTGATGCCGGGCTGCGGGCGGGCCTCGCCCTGAAAATCGGTGTCCACGCCGGCCATGATGCGCAGCACGGTGGACTTACCCGCACCGTTAAGGCCCAGCAGGCCGATCTTGGCGCCAGGAAAGAAGCTCAGCGAGATGTCTTTGATGATTTGGCGCTTCGCCGGGACGATCTTGCAGACCCCGATCATGGTGTAAATGTATTGAATGCTGGCTCTGTGAGCGTGCGCGCGGACGCCCCGGATGGATGGGCAACGCGCAGGGCGTGGGTATCAAACCGCGCATTATCACGTGTTGCGACGGGGTGCCGA
>JAATFF010000057.1 GCA_015655335.1 Lysobacterales bacterium
AAATGCAGTCTGGCAACGTTCAATACCGCACAGCACTGACACGCACGACGCATAAAAGAGAACAACATGATGACCAGCATCGGCCCGAAAGCTCAGGGCAGCAGCGTCAAGCGCGCCGCGTTGACGGGAAGTCTCTTACGGCATAGTTAGGGTGTACCTCTTGCCTCATGGATTGGGTGCGGGCACGACGCGCAACGTGGCAGCGAACATTTCGCGTGTCTCCGGGTCGGTTATATGCGCGGCGACCGCTTGTGCTTCCGAGTAGTGCTTGGCGTATGCCGCTGCGTTGCCCTCTGCAGAGGCGACATTCGCCGCTACCGCATGGGCAAACGCCACCTCCCATGGCGCACAGTCGTGTTGTGTGAGGTATGGCAATGATGTGCTCAAATATTGCGCTGCCGGTCCGGGGAGCTTGAGAAGCGCGTACACGTGAGCAAGTAGCTGCGCGGCATGGGCGTGATGGCTTAGCGTGCCAACAATTTTCCAGAAATACATCGCTGCGTGCGCAGCCTGCAGCATCTCTTCATCTTCCTCAGGCGAGCGATGAAGCATTTCAGCAAGTGTCCACGCTCGGTTATTGGCCTGAGAAGCCAAACGTCTTTGCCAAAACGCGACGTCTTCGGGAGTTGGTTTGTCAGTCATGAATCGATGCCCCTACGCGCGTTGTGTGCCCTAATGCTGGAGTTAAGCGGCGGCGAAGCTGTCCGCCTTAAACGAGTAAAAAGAGACTTCCTCCCCTTTCGGCCTCAAGGGCCATGATGGTGATGCTGGTCAACCGTCACTCGAAGAGGAAGTCTCCATGAGCACTATAACCATCGGCGTGGATTTGGCGAAGAGCGTGTTTTCGGTGTGTGAGATGGATGGCGCGGGCCGTGTGCTGCGTCGGCTGGATCTCAAGCGGGATGCCTTTGCGGTGTGGCTGGCGCAGATGCCGGCTGGCACGGTGGTGGCGATGGAGGCGTGCAGCGGGGCGCACCACTGGGCGCGGCGTTGCCTGGAGTACGGTCTGCAACCACGTTTGATGGCAGCGCAGTTTGTCACGCCGTTTCGCAAAAATCGTACCGCGAAGAACGACCGCAATGATGCCGAAGCGATCGCCACCGCCGCGCGCCAGGGAAATATGCGCTTCGTGCCGGTCAAAACCGTCGATCAACAAGCGCGGTTGTCGTGCCATCGGGTACGTGAAGGTTACAAGGTGGAAGGCTTGTCGATCGGTAACCGCCTGCGCGGTTTGCTCGCCGAATTCGGAATCGTGGTGGCAAAAAGCGATCTGGCCCTACGCCGTGGCTTGGCCGACCTGGATCAGCAGACGTCATTACCTCCTGAGATGCGTGAGCTTCTGCGTAACCTCAGCGCACACTGGGCGCAGGTCCGCACGGCCGTCGACGCGTGTGGTGCACGCATCGACGCCCATGCGCGAGTGGACGAACGGTGTGTGCGGTTGCGCGCGATCATCGGGATCGGTGCGATCACCGCCGATGCGGCGATCGCCACCCTCGGCGATGCCAAGGAGTTTCGCAATGGTCGGCAGGTGAGCGCATGGCTCGGCTTGGTGCCGACGCAGCATTCCAGTGGCGGCCATGCTCGTCTGGGCGCCATCAGCTGTCGTGGCGATGGCTATCTGCGCACGCTACTGATCCAAGGTGCGCGCAGCAGTTTGAATCGCGCCAAAGCGGTCAGCGTGGAAAAGTCCACACCCGAGCAGATCTGGATACGCCAGTTGGCCAGTCGGATGCCGTTTGGCAAGGTGCTGGTGGCCATCGCCAACAAGCATGCCCGACAGCTGTGGGCGATGCTGGCCCATGACGAAACCTACGATGCCGACGCGTGGCTGAAGCACCCGATGGTGCAGCGGCCCGCCGGCAAACACACCATCGCGGTCACCGCGATGGTGTGAAAAAGTTCCACGTCAGTGCGAAGCGGTAGCAACGGGTCAGACCCACCCGGAGAGAACCTGACTAACATTCTGGACGTCTAAACGTGTTTCGGCCGATCCCCGAAACACCGACGATACCGATGAACGAACGAGGTCTCCGGGCGCGGTTTATACCCTGGTCCGCATCAGCAGCATCGATGCAACAAGACCGTCCAAGGAAATGCAGTCTGGCAACGTTCAACACCGCAATACACTGGCACGCACGACGCATCATTGAGGAAAACACCATGACCAGCGAACGCCTGAAAGCTCAAGGCAAGAGCATCAAGTGCGTGGTGTTGACGGGAAGTCTCCCAAGGATTTGTTAGGCACTACGCACTCCAGATGCATAGCTGCCCACTACCTTGTGCAACGACATGGAAACCCGACGGGCCAAAGATATTCCAGCTTTCATAACCCGTTGAGAACGGAATAACTTCGAGGCGGAAATGCCCCTCAAAATCTAAAAGAAGATCAGCGGTGCGCTCACGAACTTCTATCCGTGTGATGGGCCGTGAGGCCAGCAAATTAGTGGCAATGGACGCAGCATCAAGCCGTGCGGTCAGACCATATTGTTGTGAATGATCCTCGCTGCTAATTGCTATGCGATCGGCATCCAATATGCGCCAAGGGCATTCCACGCCAACGCCGAGAGACGGCTCGACCGTGAAACTCCACTGGGATGCTTCAATATGTTGGACGCCCGTAATGACGCGACCAACCATGCATGAAAAATCGAAGGAATCCATGGTCGTTGGCTCAAGTCTAATTCGACCTCAAAATGAAGTGTTGCACGGTACGGCACCCCGCAACAGCACCAAGCGCGCGGCCCCTCACTGGTTATACGACAAATCCGCCCCATAAAAAATTACACCCTCAAAAGTGAGGGTGTAATGGCTTACTAAATGGCTTGTGGCCAACGACTCAAATCATCGGCAACTTCAGCCCTTGCTCTTTTGCGCATTGCACGGCGATGTCGTAACCGGCATCCGCGTGACGCATCACGCCGGTACCTGGGTCATTCCACAACACACGCTCGATGCGCTTGTCGGCTGCTTCCGTGCCGTCGCATACGATCACCACGCCGCTGTGCTGGCTGTAACCCATGCCGACGCCGCCGCCGTGATGGAAACTTACCCATGTTGCGCCGCCGGCAGTGTTGAGCAGTGCGTTGAGCAGCGGCCAGTCGGAGACGGCGTCGCTGCCGTCTTTCATGGCTTCGGTTTCGCGATTGGGGCTGGCGACAGAGCCGGAATCGAGATGATCGCGGCCGATGACGATGGGGGCTTTGAGTTCGCCCTTGCGTACCATTTCGTTGAATGCCAGACCCAGCTTGTGACGTTGGCCGAGGCCGACCCAGCAGATACGCGCAGGTAGACCTTGGAAGGCGACGCGCTGTTCAGCCATATCGAGCCAGTTGTGCAGGTGCTTGTCGTCGGGGATCAGCTCCTTCACTTTGGCATCGGTCTTGAGGATGTCTTCCGTATCGCCCGAAAGCGCGACCCAGCGGAACGGACCGACGCCACGACAGAACAACGGACGCACGAAGGCGGGTACGAAGCCGGGGAAGTCGAAGGCGTTGGCGCAGCCTTCGTCTTTGGCCATCTGGCGGATGTT